>DAICYU010000038.1:0-4416 GCA_027311485.1 Acetobacteraceae bacterium | reverse complement strand
AACCCTGTTGTTGTGGCCGCTCTGCTCGGTGGCCCGTAATGTCGTCCCGCCACGGATCGCATCGGCGATCCACGCCGGATCGTTCCACATCAGCGCATCCAGGATCGACAGGTTTGGCTCCGGCGCGTAGCGGCCCTGGTCGTAGTGCAGCGTGTCGGTGGCGGCGAACAGCAGTTCCACCCCGATCCGGCTGAATGCGTCGGGGTTGAACAGGGCCTGTCCACCCAGCGGATTGACATAGGACGTCGCGCCGAGACGTGCGCAGATGAATGGTGCCCAGCCTCCGGCACCGAGATGATCGGGAAAATCCAGTTCCAGGGTGGAGCAAATCCGATATCGAAACGAAAAGCCGAGGCGTTCGCAGCACACCGACAGGCCGCGCGTATTCAGGGCCACGAGGGAGTCGTCTGCATCGTCCCCGAATGCTGCATCAACCAGGCTGCACACAAGGTCATAGCGCCGACGGCGGACCTCCGGCTTGTAGTGTGTCAGCTTTCCAAGGATTGACTGCCGTGCAGCCTTCGGATTGAGGATGCGGGCATCTCGGGTCGGGATGGAAATGGACGAATTTGCCAAGGGTACGCTGATCCAGCTTGTGCCCTCGGTCGGGTGCAGCACGCGGTTTCGGTTCATCCAGGACTTTGGGGTGTATTGGGTCACATCGAAAACGACCCATTCTTCCACGGCACTGATCAAGCCGAAGTGGCCGGGGTAGGGGAAGAAATAGGGCTGCATAATGCCAAGTCGCATCGGTCAGGCCCTGACCCGTAAAGCAGGCGCTGCATGGGCGATCCGCCGGACCGTTTCGCCGACGCGGCAAGCGTCGTCTACTGTCATCGCGCGACCAACCGGTAGGCGGATGCAGGACGCGGCGATATGTGCCGCCCCCGCGAGTTCGGACCAAGCGCCGGCCTGCAGCAATGGCCCGGCAGCGATATTTTCCACAGCCATGCATCGGATCAGATCATCGCGTGACAGCCCGAGCTCCGCTTCGTCCACGCTGATGATGGCGCTGACACCGCTGGTGGCATGCGCCGCCCCAGGGCGCATCTGAATGCCCGGAATTCCCGCCAGCGCGCCGCGATAGGCCGCCAGCAAAGTCGAAAGGTGGGCCTGATTCGCTGGAAGATCATCCAATGAGAGCAAGGCAACCGCGGCCTGGAATTCCGACATGCGCCCGTTGGCGGTGCGCACGACCTTGACCGGGTGCCCGGCGCCGTAGCTTGACCGGATGTTTCGCAGCCGCGCGGCCAGTTCATCATCGTCTGTTACGATACAGCCACCTTCGGTTGCGGTTACCATCCGTCCGGGCCCCAAGGAAAATACTTCGCAGGCGCCGGCTCTACCTGGTCGCGATTCGTCAAGGCCGATGCTGCCCAGGGCATCAGACGAGTCGAACCAGACGGGAATGGCGTGTTCGGAAGCGAGCGCGATCGGGCCGGCCGTATCGCCGTGCAGGCCCCATGGTCGGGTGGCCAGCATCGCGCACAGGCCGCTGCCTGCCTGTTCGGCTGCGGCCTGCATGTGCCCTCGGTCGGTCAGCAGCGTATCCGGGTTGGCATCGGCGAAAACCGGCTGCAGCCCCGTCCACGCGAGGGAGTCGACGGCAGCCTGCCGTGCCGTCGCGGGCAGCAGGACCTTGCCACGCAGCCCAAGCGCCTCGGCGGCCATCACCAGCCCGATCGTGCCGTTGACCACGCAGACCGCATGGCGGACGCCCAGCATCGCCTGCAGGCGCTGTTCGAGTTCCTGTGCCAGCGGCCCGTGATTGGTGTACCAGTGCCGCTCGATGATACCGTCCAGCGCTGCCTCGATACGGGCGCGCGACGGCAGCCACGGACGACCCCGGCCAAGCAGTTGCGGAAAGGCGGGCGTGCCCCCGAGCGCTGCGCCGGTGACTGGCGGGGTCATGCCGTGCACCCGGCGGCTGACAGGCGTTCACGCAGGGCGCTGCCGCCACGGGCGAGCAAGCGCATCAGATGACCGAGCATGGCGACGTCCTCGACCGAGACGAAATGACCGCATGGCATCAGAAGGAACCGGCTGGCGAGCGCGTCGGTCAGTGGCAGGTCGGCCGGCACGTGCGAATACGCCATCGGCTTGCGGTGCAGCGGCGGCGCGTAATAGGCCCGCGCCAGGGCGCCCTCGGCATTCAGGATGCGCACCGTCATATCGCGCGTCAGGGGCCATGTCGCCGGATCGAGTTCGACCAGGATGTTCTTGAATGAGGTCCGCCAAGTCGTATCAAATGGAACCACACGGATGCCGGGGATGTCGGCCAGATGGCGGCACCATGCGTTGTAGATGTCCCGGTTATGGACAATCTGTTCGGACAACCCGTCCAGCGCGGCAAGCGCGGTGGCGGCGTGAAGAGCGCTGAGGCGGGCGTTGGTCGTCATGGCCCCGGTGGTCGCGCCGGTGGTGCTGCGGCCGTGATCGCGGGCGCTGCGTAGCCGCCGCGCGAGGTCCGCGTCGCTGGTCGTGACGTATCCGCCCTCGAAACCATTCAGCAGCTTGCTGGCGTGGAACGAGAAGACTTCACCGTTGCCGAAGCGGCCGACCCGCCCTTGCGGCAATGTCTCGTAAACCGACTCGACCGCATCGAACAGGATCGGCAACTGACGATGGTGCGCCAGGGCTGCCAAACCGGCCGCGTCGCAGACACCGACGATTGGATGCACGGCCATGATCAGCGCCGCATCGGGGCCGAGACAGGGTTCCATCGTTGCCGGTGAGACAGCCAGCGTGGATTGATCCACGTCGCAAAAGCGGGGCTTCAGCCCAGCCCAGGCGGCAACATCCGCCAACCGCCGATAGGTTAGCGACGGCATGACGATTTCAGACCTTCCCGGCAGCGCCAGTGCCTTGATTGCCAAAACCAGTGACCAGAAGCCGTTGGCCATGGCGATGCAGTCGGCGGCATCGTGGAACAAGGCGAAGCGCCGCTCCAGGTTTGCGACGATGGCGCCCTCACCGTCGGCCGCATCGAACAGCGGGGCGAGATATGCCTTCACCCGGGCCGGATCTGGTGGCACCAGGCTGGAGGTGGACCGCGGGGTGGCGAATAGCTTTGCGCCACCCAGCACGGCCAGGTCGTCAATACCGTTTTTCATCCCGCTGCATCCCGTGAGGAGCGTGTTGCAGGCCTGGCCTTGTCATGGCCGTTGCAGAAGCGCGTCGTATCGGTAATGGGCGGCAAAGAAGCCGGCGGGCATGGTTGAAAACGCAACCTGCCAGCCAGCAGCTTCGGCGAGCTGGGCGAAGGTATCGCGGGTGCGCCAGATGCCGATGCGCGATTGCGGATCGCTGAGTTCCGCGGCCGACGGCAACTCATTACCATAGAATAATGCAGCCCGGTCGAGGTCGGGCAGGTTGCCGATGAAAAAGCGGGTCACGTTGGTAAACCGGGCGAACATTGCGGCTAGAATCGAGGCGGCTTCGTCCTGCGTGAAATAGGCGAATGAGCCGTAGCAGAGCGCCTTCGTGAAGTGCACCGGATCTGGTTCAGAGCAGACATGGTGCGCCGCCCCGGCGACCTTGAAGGTGCGCTGCCCATGGGCATCCGCGAAACGGGCCTGGGCAATGCCGATCAGATAGGGCGACAGGTCCGATCCGAGATAGGTTCGGCAGCGTGAGAAGAACCGGCTGGCCAGGGCGCCGTTGCCGCAAGCAAGGTCAAGGACGGCGTCGTCCCTGGACAGTGCCAGCTGCCCGACAATCGTATCGACGATCAGGTCGATATCCGATTCCGGCACAGGACGTCCACCGACCGTGCGCCGCACCTGCGCCCACAGGTTATCAGCGGGCACAGTGCGGGCCCAGGCATCGTAATCCAGCTTGGGGTGAGCCGTCGTCTGATCGGTCATGATGCGCCTTCAGGCGGAAACGGCGTGACCACCGCACTCATTTCGGCAACGGCGGCCAGATCGACGACCGACCGCACAAAGCCACGCGGGTCGAATTCCCGCTCGACAAATGTTGTGGCCGCCTCGGTTGCGTCGCGTGTCAGGGCGCGATCTGCAAGGGCATCCGCTAGGCAGTCCGTGAGGTCGGCTGCGTTCCAGGTAAAGCCGCGGAACGACGGCAATCCGGACAGCGTGTCCCGTGCATAATCATTGGTGTCGGAGATGACGGCGCAGCCGGCGGCAAAACCGCGCAGCACGCGCTCATGCGCTCCCGTGGCGAAGTTGGGGGTGGTGTTTACCAGCCACCGGCATTTCGCATAAAAATTGTCGAGCTGCGACGCATGGAACGCGGGCCGGAACACGGCGCGCGCATTGTCCGCCTCAGGCAGCACGTGATCCCAGCCGCTGCCGTAAATTTCAGCCGGCAGAGGCAGCAGGGCGCGAACGACGGCGGTCGACCGCGCCTCGCGTACATAGACGTCGAGTTCGTGCAGCATCAGGAAGAAGATTT
>DAICYU010000389.1 GCA_027311485.1 Acetobacteraceae bacterium | reverse complement strand
GATCGGCGCGGGTATCGCGCCGATCGCACGCGTGCCCAACGGGCAGTATTCGATTGCCACCCGGGCCCTCGACAACGGGGCGATGGGAATCGTCATGCCGCATGTGGATACGGCGGCGGAAGCACGAGAGGTGGTCGAGAAGCTGAAATACCCGCCGATCGGCCACCGCTCGGTTGGCGGCTGGGGACCGCACTACGCCCTGCAGACGCGCAGTACCGGCGATGCGGTGAATGCGCTGAACGCCGCAAACCTGACCGTGGTGATGCTGGAAACGCCGACTGCAATCGCCAACGCGGATGAGATCGCGGCGGTGCCGGGTGTAGATGTGCTGCTGATCGGATCGAATGATCTATGCGCGGAAATGGGCATTCCCGGCGACTTCGGTAACGACCGTCTGGCGGACGCCTATCGGCGGATGATTGCTGCCTGCGAGAAGAGCGGCAAATTTCCGGGCATGGCAGGCATCTACAATGAGGCAATCATGCCCCGGTATATCGAGATGGGCGCGCGCTTCATCCTCGCCGGCCAGGATGGCGGATTCATGATGGCGGGGGCGCAGTCCCGCAGCGGATTTCTACGCAAGACGCAGGCGCGGTAGGTGCCAGACACGCCATGGCCGCCGCGTGGCTCGGGCATGTTCGGCTGCTATTGGATCCGACGATGGCGTCGATCCCGCTCTCAGGGCAGGAACGGCTCGATCACCCCCAGCAGTCGATCGGTCTGCCGCTGCCAGGTCATGGATGAGATAAAGTCGGCGCCACGGCGGCCTATCGCGGTGGCGGCTTGACGGTCGCGCCAGACTGTCTCCAACGCCTCGATGATTTCCTCCACGTCGCTTTCACCCCATTCCTGCGTGTCGTAGCCATCGGCAACGGGCTGTGTCTGGTGCGACAGACGCAGCGCCACGGCGTCGTCGACCAGCAGGTCCATATGCCCGGTGTTGGCGGACAGAATGACAGGTACGCCGCAGGCCATGCATTCCATCGCCGGCAGATTCGTGCCGCCTTCGCAGCGGTTCGGGAACAGTGCCACGTCGGCCTCGCGGACTATGTGGGGCAGGGCGATGTTGGGCGTGCGCCCCAGCGCGATCAGCGCGTCAGAGGGGATGCCGTTCGCCAGTGCCCAGCGGGCCGTGTCCACTGTGCCGTCCACGGCCCGCTCGATCGGTGCAGTGCCGGTGGCGGCGGCCATGCCGTCGTCGCGCCAGTACCAGGGCGTGGACCAGGCGGTGATCAGCAGCGCCTCCTTATGCCGTTGCTGAAATACCCGGAACGCCGCAACGACCAAGTCCTGGCCTTTCCGGTATTCCAACTTACCGCCGGAGAAGATCACGAACCGATCGCGGAACCGCCCCGAGCGCGGGGCGGGATGGAAAATGCTGGTATCTACGCCTTGCAGGACGGTTGTGGTGGCGATGATGCCGTTGGCACGCAGCATCGCTTCATTCCAGCTTGAACCGGCGATAATCATCGCGAACTCATTGGCGCGTTCGCGGCCGGCTTGGCTGAGGGCGGCGCGCTCGAAGAACGTCACGCCGATCGGCGGCTGCCCGGTCAGCGTTCTGGCGCCGGCAGCATCGCCGCCGTAAAGGTCGTTGCCCAGGCCGACCAGCACGGGTGCGTCGATTGCGGCATGCGGTGCCGACAGTGCAGCAAGTGCGGCCCACAGATCCGCAGACAGGCTGTGCAGTTCGGCGCAGGATTGCTCCCGCAGCGGGTCCAGCACGAGGTCGGTGGCCCCGAACTCGATCGCGGCCACCGGACAGAAGACTGGATGGGTGGACAAAGCAAGGGCCAGATTCAGGCCATAAAGGCCCCAGCCGTAGAAGCTGGATACGCCCCAGGAAAACACCAGCGGCCGCCGGCCGTCCGGCGGCGTGATGGTCAGCAGCGGCGGCGTGGTCACGTCAGCATGGGTGCTTATGCCGGATTAGCGGGGGGCAGGGCGTACGCGATGGGTCCGCGCTGGTGGCCCCCGCCGTCGCGGCTACCTCGACCTTTGCTCTTACCAGATGGCGCCATAGCCGCCGCCCATGTACATGGAGGGGCCGTAGCCATAATACGGTGACGGATAGTAGCCGTAGCCGGCATAGCCGGTCGGCGCCGACTGCACCGTATTGCCTTTCGAGTACATGCACTGCGTATAGGCCATGTCGTAGCTGGCCTGGATGTTGCCGCCGGCAGCCTGTGCGTTGCCGGCGCCAATCGCACCGCCGGCAAGCAGGCCTGCGGTGCCGCCAATCGCCGCCCCGGCGCCCACAGCGCCGCCCAGCGAGCCGAGGGCCGCACCCAGGCCGGCGCCCAGGGCCGTGCCGAGGAGGGTGCTGCCAACCGCGCTGCTATTGGCCGCCTGGGTCGGAGACGCACCGCCGGTCTGCTGTGAGGCATAGCCGCGGCAAATCATGTCATCCTGTTGGAATGCCTCAAACGTCTTGCCTTGCCCTGGCAGCGCCATGACGGTGGGCCCTTGCGGCGGAGCTACCGCGCAGGCGCTGAGAGCCAGAACTGATACAAGGCCGATGCCGGTGATCGCGCGTGTCATTTTTGCAGTTCCCGATAACCCTGGCCACGACGAAGGACGTGCTGATAATGTATCTAGATCGCCCTGCCTGTTCGTCATGTAACATATTGTGAACGTCGGGCGGAAGTGGCCGGTCACCCGACCCAGGAACGAAACAGGGCCAGGTCGATGTTGCCGCCACTGGCGATCAGGCCGACGGTCTTGCCGGCCGTGGCGGCGGAATCCTGGATCAGCGCGGCCAATGGGGCGGCCCCGGCGCCTTCGACCAGATTATGCGTATCGGTCCAGTAGGCGCGGATGGCGGATGCGATCGCTGCATCCGGTACGGTGATGATGCTTTCGGCGCCACCCAGAATTATGCGCAGTGCCTCGGGGTCCGGCTGGCGCACGGCAATCCCATCGGCCTTGGTATTGGCACGGTTGCCGGGAACCATCTGGCCGGCTGAGAAAGAGCGGGCATAGCTATCCGCCCCGGTGCTTTGCACGCCGATGACCTGCGTCTTCAACCCGAGCAGGTTGCGGGCCAGGATCGTGCCGCAAATGCCGGAACCAAGGCCAATCGGCACGTAAACCGCGTCGAGCGGCGGCGCCTGCTGAAACAACTCCAGCGCATAGGTCGCCACCCCGATCACCAGGTCCGGGGCGAAGGATGGCACGAACAAAAGCGCTTCCTCGGCCGCGCGCCGGTTTGCTTCATCACGGGCCTCCTCGAAGTCGGCGCCATGTTCGATCAGCCGGACGCCATACCCCTTCATGGCCGCGTTCTTCTCGGCGCTGTTGCCGAACGGGACGATGATGGTCACGGGTAGCCCGAATCGCGCACCAGCCCAGCCGAGGGACTGGCCATGATTGCCACGGGTGGCGGATATCAGGCCCGGGACGCACCGGCCGGTGTCCTGCGCCGCCTGCTGCAGGCGATGGGCAAGCATAACCCCGCCACGCACCTTGAAGGCGCCGGTCGGTAGATGATTTTCATGCTTGACCCAAACACTAGCGCCGGCGCGCTGGCTTAGCAGCGGCCAGTGAAGCTGCGGGGTGGCGGGCAAGTGAGAACCGACCACCGCCGCGGCCCGCTGAAGCTCGCTCAGGCTGAACATGCGGGCGGTCCGGCAAGGCCGATATTGGCAGGTCCACCAGTGGTGGAGCTGACGACTGCCGGAATAGTCCGTGGTGGGCGGATCAGGCGAGCTTGAGGTTGGTCGCTGCTGCCTTGCCCCGCTCCATGGCGACCTCGTAGCTGACCTTCTGGCCGTCGTTCAGACCCTTTAAGCCTGCTGCCTGTACCGCCGTGATGTGCACGAAAACATCCTTGCCACCATCCTGCGGCATAATGAATCCGTAACCCTTTGTCGCATTGAACCATTTAACCGTTCCGACGGCCATGGCTTTGTCCTCCTCGGTATTAACGGCCACCTGTCGTTGAGGTGGCCGCTTGGTAAGCCTCTCTGTTCTGCCCTAGACGGGCCGCAGATTTGTCGCGGCGGCCTTGCCCCGCTCCATCACTACATCGAATGACAATTGCTGACCTTCGTCCAGCCCGCGCATTCCCGCGGCTTGAACGGCGGTAATATGGACAAATACATCCTTGCCGCCATCTTGCGGCATGATGAAGCCATATCCCTTTGTGGCATTAAACCATTTGACTGTACCTGTCGCCAATTCCGCTAACTCCTGTCCAGGCATCGGGAACATTTCACGATGCGTAAGACAACCGGGCCTTTGGTCCTCCTGAGGCAGCCGTTGTCGGGAGCGCAGAAAGGCAAGCCAAAATACGATTGCACCAAATAGTTGGCACAGAATCGCGTCTGGCTGTCAATCACAGTGGCGCTAGTAAGCGGTATATAAAGTTAGGGCGACAGCGACGAGAACGCTGATCAGCACACCTGCGGATACTATCATGGCGAAATTTCACGGCTAAGTGAAGGACCCATTTCTATTCCGGCCGCAGTGCCGGCGCGAATCCGGATTCTTTGCGGTGGCTGGGCGGAAACCCGTACGGAAATATCTGGAATCCGGAACTGACCATCGCGACGAGACAGAAGCGCTT
>DAICYU010000388.1 GCA_027311485.1 Acetobacteraceae bacterium | reverse complement strand
GCCTTGGCAACGACTGGCACATCCAGCACCTGGGCGCCCGCGCCGCCGGTGGCGCCGGCATCGTGATGACCGAGGCGACGCATGTCTCGGCGGTCGGGCGCATCACGCCGCACTGCCTCGGCGGATACACGGACGAGCATCAGGCACTGCTGACCCGTCTGGCGTCGATTATCACCACCTGCGGCTCGGTGCCGGCCATTCAGATCGCCCATGCCGGCCGCAAGGCGTCGTCCAATGTGCCGTGGCAGGGCGGCAAGCCGATCCCGGTGGAGCAGGGCGGTTGGGTGCCGCTGGCGCCGAGCGCGATGCCCGCGCTGCCGGGGGCGACCGAACCGCATCCGCTTTCGGCCGCTGAAATCAGCGATGTCATCGGACAGTTCGCCGCCACCGCGCGGATGGCGCGGGAAGCCGGGTTCAAGATCGCGGAAATCCATGCCGCCCACGGCTACCTCGGGCATTCCTTCCTGTCGCCGGTGTCGAACCACCGCAACGACAGCTATGGCGGCGACCTGAGCGGCCGGTCGCGCTTCCTGATGGAAGTGGTTGAGGCCGTGCGGGCCGAGTGGCCGGCGGAGCTGCCGTTGTGGGTGCGCCTGTCCTGCTCCGACTGGGTTCCGGGTGGGCTGACGATCGAGGATACCGTCGCGGTGTCCCGCAAGCTGGCGGCGACCGGGATGGTCGATCTGATCGACTGCTCCTCGGGCGGGGTGTCGCACGAGCAGAAGATCCCTTCGCTGCATCCCGGCTATCAGGTGCCGTTCGCCGACGCGATCCGTAACCAGGCCGGCATCGCCACCGGCGCGGTCGGGCTGATCAGCGAGCCGACGCATGCGGCCGAGATCGTCGCCAATGGCCGGGCGGACGTGGTGTTGCTGGCGCGCGCCCTGCTGGCCGATCCGGCCTGGCCGCTGCGGGCCGCGAAGGCGCTGGGCGTCAAGCCCGAGGTGCCGGTGCAGTACCTTCGCGCGGCGCTTTGATCGCGATGCGGCCCCATCTTCTGCGGCCCCATCTTCTGCGGCCCCATCTGCGTTGGCTGGTTCCGGCTCTGCTGCTGCCGCTGTTCGGCTGCGGGGCGCCGCGGGGCGAGTTCGCGCCGGCTTGCCCGTCCCCGCGATTGATCCCGTCGCTGGCGGAACTGACCCGCTATGCCGGTCCCGGGCCGGCCCATGACCTGACCGACCTGATCGTGCAGGCGCGCATCACCGCGGTGAACGGAAGTTGTACCGTCAGCGCGAAGCCGTCGATCCTGCCAGCCGTGGTGCGGATCTCGATCACCGTGCAGCGCGGCCCGGCGATGCAGGGGCGGGCGGCTGACGTGCCCGTCTTCCTGGCCGTGGTGGAAGGCGAGGACGTGCGGGACAAGCAGGTGTTTCCGGTGCACGTCGAGTTTCCGCCCAACGTGGACCGGGTGAGCATGACCAGCCCGGATATCACGTTGAATCTGCCGGTCGGGAAAAACGTATCCGGTGCGAGCTACGGGCTGATCGCCGGGTTCCAACTGACGCCGGATGAACTGAACACGAACCGCCAGACCAGCGGCAGGTAGCGCTCAGCTTGTTGCCACGGACCGGAATGGTGGGCCGGGATCTTTGGAGTGGGGCGTCACCGGCCGATCGTCAGCCGGGTGCTCCGGCCCGCGGCCGGGACGCCTGACGGGGCATTCCTGGCCAGCCTGTCGGACCCGGGTAACCTGCGGGATACAGCCAATAACTGAAGGTTCTGGCATTGTCGGGCCGGATAAAAGGGTCGATATAGAGGGATATGACAGACACGCCACCGAAGGGACGCCCTAATCAGGGACGACGTCGCGGCATGAAAAAAGAAGACTGGGAGATCCCGTCGAATTTGCAGCCGGACCCGAGCGATTACTCGTTCGATCTGGAACGGGCCCTGAATGCTGTCGTCAGTGTCAAAACCTACGTACCCGGCGACGCTTTCACGGCCAACACGCTGGGCACCGAGCGGGCGGGCAGCGGCGTGGTCATCCGTGACACCGGGTTGATCGCCACGATCGGCTACCTGATCACGGAAGGGGAGACGATCTGGGTCACGTCGAACGATGGACAGGCAGTGCCTGGCCATGCGCTGGCCTATGATCAGGAAAGCGGCTTCGGCCTCGTGCAGGCGTTGGGCAAGCTGGACGTGCCGTACCTGGATATGGGTGATTCGGACAGGCTGAAAGTCGGCGATCAGGCGATCCTGGCCGCTGGCGGCGGACGGCATCATTCGATCGAAACCCGTATCGTCGGCCGGCAGGAGTTCGCTGGCTATTGGGAATACGTCCTGGACGATGCCCTGTTCACGGCGCCAGCCCATCCGTTCTGGGGCGGCTGCGGCCTGATCGGCACCGAAGGCAAGCTGATGGGCATCGGCTCCTTGATCCTGCAGCAGGGCGACGGGCGCGGGCGCCGGTTGGACATGAACATGGTGGTGCCGATCGGGCTGCTCGGCCCGATCATGAGCGACCTGCTCTCGTACGGCCGGGTCAACCGCCCGGCTCGGCCCTGGCTTGGCATGTATGCCACCGAATCCGACGACTCCCTCGTGGTGGGCGGCCTGGCTGACAACGGCCCGGCCGAGCAGGCGGGGATCAGGGCAGGTGACAAGATCCTGACGGTGAATGATGAGGAGATTCCAGATCTTGCCGGCCTCTGGCGCCGCGTCTGGTCATCCGGCAGCGCCGGGGCCGAGGTGCGGTTGCGGATCGAACGGGACGGCTCACCCAAGCGCGTGTCGATCCGCTCCGCCGATCGGGCCACGTTCCTCAAATCACCGAAGCTGCACTGAATGAGCGACACCACGCGGCTGCGGGGCGCCATCGTCCCGGTCACGCCTTTTCAGCAGAACTGCGCGATCCTGTGGGATGAGGCCAGCCAGGTCGGCATGGTCGTCGATCCCGGCGGCGATGTGGACCGCATCCTGGCCGCCATCGACCAGACCGGTGCGCGGATCGAGCGTATTGTGCTCACTCACGGTCATCTGGATCATGCCGGCGGCGCGGCGCAACTGCGGGATGAGCTGCAACAGCGCGCCGGCGGCGCGACCGTGCCGATCGAAGGCCCCGACCGACGTGACCAGTTCCTGCTGGACGGGATCGCCGAACAGGCCGCCGCGTACGGGTTCCAGGCCCGCAACGTCACGCCTGACCGTTGGATGCAGGAAGGCGACACCCTGACGCTCGGCCCGCATCAGTTCGACGTGCTGCATTGTCCCGGCCATACACCCGGATCACTCGTTTTCGTCAATCAGGCGGCCCGCTTCGCGCTGGTGGGCGACGTCCTGTTCCAGGGGTCAGTTGGCCGCACCGACTTCCCTTATGGCGACCATGCCGCGCTGATCGACGCCATCAAGACCAAGTTGTTGCCACTGGGTGACGACATGTCGTTCCTGTGCGGGCACGGTCCTGGCTCGACAATCGGCGCCGAGAAGGCCAGCAACCCATTCCTGCGGTAATGGACGCGGCGGCGCCGGCCGAAACCCCGGCGGACCCTGCGGGATTCCTGAATACGCTCCGTCACTTTACCTATAACGGCGAACCGACGGCCGAATTCGTCGAAGCTGGGCTGCGCTACCTGGTGAATGAATTCTGGACAGCGGGTCAGCGCCGCGGTCACAGCATCCATGAGATCAGCTATCGGGCCTGCTTCAAGTCCGAGCTGCCGGCCTTCTTCATCGGCCGCCTGACGGTGCCCGAGGAGCGGGTGTATGACCCGTTCTCCGGCCGCGGCACCACGGCGGTGCAGGCCGCCCTGATGGCGCGCGCGCCGGCGGCGAACGATATCAACCCGCTCAGCGCCATGCTGTGTCGCCCGCGGCTGGATCCGCCGGACCTTGCGGCGGTGCGCGAACGGTTGGCCGGCATCGACCTGTCGCGCGGTGTTCCGGACACGCTGGATGACGATCTGCTGGCGTTCTACCATCCTGAGACGCTGCGGCAGATCACAGCGCTACGGGCCTGGTTGCAGGAGCGGTCCGGCGCAATGGATGTGGTCGATGACTGGATCCGCATGGTGGCGCTGAACCGGCTGACCGGGCATTCCCCCGGCTTTTTTTCGGTCTATACGATGCCGCCGAACCAGGCGGTGTCGGCGGCATCGCAGCGCAGGATCAACGCCGCGCGCGCGCAGGTGCCGGCTTTTCGCGACATACGGCCGCTTATTCTGCGCAAGACCAAGACATTGCTGGCCGATGGCGCACCGCCGGCGCATCCACCGGCGGTGCTGACCGTTGGTCCGGCCGATGGCACGCCGGCGCTGGCGGACGCATCGGTAGCGCTGGTGGTGACATCACCGCCCTTCCTGAACGTCGTGGATTATGAGGGCGACAACTGGCTGCGCTGCTGGTTTGCCGGTATCGATCCGGGGCAGGTGCGGATTGACAGCCATCGCAACGTCGCCGGCTGGGAAGGCTTTGTGCATCGGGTCTTCCGGGAACTGGCACGGGTGGTCCGTCCCGGCGGCTTCGTCGCGTTTGAGGTCGGCGAGGTGCGGGGCGGCAAGGTGCTGCTGGAACGCCATGTCGCGGCAGCGATGCAGGGACTACCGTTCGACCTGCTGGGCGTGATGGTCAATCAG
>DAICYU010000387.1 GCA_027311485.1 Acetobacteraceae bacterium | reverse complement strand
AGCTTCGGAAGCTGCCACGGCAGGAGTGGGCTCGGCATCATGCCCAACAAGGTCGTATCCGCCCATTCCCACGCCGTTCTCCTGATCCTTGCGGCCTGTCCGGTTGAAGCAATAGCGTTGACAACGACGGGACGGTCGGCGGCAAATACTGCCTGACCGACGGAAGCGCCGCAGATTTTGGTTGCGCGCGCCAACGGGGTGGAGGCACACCGTGCCGGACACCCAGGTCCTGGCGATAAGAATGCACCATCAAACCCCGGGACTGAACATCTAAGCAACGATCCACCAGCGCCCCCGCCACCATCACTCCTCATCACTCCTCGTCGAACAGTATCCGGCTCGCCGACCCGTCCAGGTCGTCGTACTGGCCGGCCCGCAGCGCCCACAGGAAAATCACCAGCCCCCCGCCACCAATGGCCATGCTGCAGGCAAGCAGAAGCAGGATGATGTTCATGAACGGGTCCTTCGATGCAGTCGCAGGCTGTTGGCCATCACCAGCAATGAGGAGCTGGACATCGCGGCAGCGGCCAGCCAGGGCGTGACCCAGCCACACACCGCCAGCGGCACCATCACCACGTTGTAGGCGATCGCCAGCGCCAAATTCTGGCGCATGACACGGCGAGCCTGCCGAGCGACGCGCAACGCGATCAGGACGGGCGCCAGCCGGCTGCCCTGGAACACCAGGTCGGCCACCGTCTGGCTGATATCCGCGGCGCTGGACGGTGACGCCGAGACGGAGGCCGCCGCCAGCGCCGGGCCGTCGTTCAGGCCGTCACCCACCATCAGCACATGCCGCTGCTGCGCGCGCTCGGCTTCGATCCGGTCGGTCTTTTCCATCGGCGTGCAGCCGGCGCGCCAGTCCTCGATCCCGACGGCGGCGGCAATGCGCGCCACGGGGTCGGCGCGGTCCCCCGACAGCAGCTTCAGGCGCAGCCCCATGCCGCGCAGGGCGGCGACCGTGTCCCGCGCATCGACGCGGATCGTCTCCTGAAAGCGGAAGCAGACCGGTGGGCGGCCGGGACGGCACAACCAAAGCTCCGGCCCCTCCGCCGGCGCCGCGTCGATGCCGCAGAAGCCGCGGCTGCCCAGGCGGGTCAAGCCGTCCGGCCCCTGGCAATGCAGGCCCTGCCCGGCCTGTTCCACCACCCCGTCGGCCGGGGCGACAGGTCCGGCGGCGGCCAGCAGCGAACGCGCCAGCGGGTGCCGGCTGCTCGCGGCCAGGGCGGCGGCCTGTCGCAGATCTTCCGGATCAGGCGGTTCGGCCAGCGCCAGCATCGGCTCGGTCAACGTGCCGGTCTTGTCAAAGACGACGGTATCGACCATGGCCAGACGCTCCAGCGCGGTCGCCGATTTCAGCAGCATGCCGCCGCGGAACAGCCGGCCGGTGGCGATCACCTGCACCGCCGGCACCGCCAGCGCCAGGGCGCAGGGACAGGTGATGATCAGCACCGCCGTCGCGGTCAGCAGCGCCTGCCCGGCGGCGACACGCTCCACGAAGAACCACCACAGGAAGGTCAGCAGGGCACACGTGTGAACCACCGGCGCGTACAGGCGCCCGACCCGGTCGGCGAGCACCACGAAGCGGCCGCGGCGGGCCTCGGCGGCCTCGATCAGCCGGACGCATTCGGCCAGCAGCGTCGCCGCACCGGTCGCGGTGGCACGGATGGTCAGTGCCGCCCCCAGGTTCAGCGTGCCGGCATAGACCGCAACGCCCGGTTCGGCCTGCACCGGCAGGCTTTCGCCGGTGACCAGGCTGGTGTCCAGCGCGGCCGACCCACGCTCGATCACGCCATCGACGCCGATCCGCTCCCCGGTGGCGACCAACACACGGTCGCCATCCGCCACCTGTTCCTGGCCGCGGCGCTGCACCGTGCCGTCCGGCTGCAGCACCCCGACATCAACAGCCCGCAGCGCCAGCAGCTGTTCGGCTGTCGCGCGGGCCTGGCCGCGGGCGCGATGGTCGAGCACGCGGCCGACCAGCAGGAAGAACAGCAGCGTGACAGCGGAATCGAAGTAGGTATGCGCGCCGCCACGGAAGGTTTCGGCCAGGCTCATGCCGGTGACCAGCAACACGCCCAGGCTGATCGGCACGTCCATGTTGGTGCGGCGCTGCCGCAGTGCGGCCAGGGCCGAGGCGAAGAACGGCCGCCCGGCATAGGCCACGGCGGGCAGCGCGATCAGGGCGGACAGCCAGTGCAGCAGCGCCAGGGTGGCCGGGCCGATCTGATCCAGCACATGCCCCTGCCCCGCCCAGATGCCGATCGAGATCAGCATCACGTTGCCGGCGGCAAAACCGGCCACCGCCAGGGCGCGCAGCAACGCCCGCCCGGTCCGGTCCTGCGCCGCCGCCAGGGCGGTGGTGTCGAACGGGACCAGGCGGTAGCCCAGCGCCTCGATCCGGCTGACGAGGCGGTCGGCATCCGTCGCTGCGCCTTTCCAGGCCAGGCGCAGCCGGCGCGTGGTCATGTTAACCCGGCCGGCCATCACGTCTGGCTCGCGGGCCAGGACGGATTCAATCAGCCAGACGCAGGCGCCGCATTGCAGGCCATCGACCGCCAGCGTCAGTTCATGCGTGCCGTCCGCCTTGGTGACGACGCGACGGCACAGGTCGGCGCGTTCGGCCGGTTCCGGGCGCAGGGCGCGGGCACCGGCATCCAGCAGGCGTTGGCGATAGTAGCGGCCGAGGCCAAGCCCCTGGATGATGTCGTGCGCCGCGGCACAGCCGGCACAGCAGAAATCCCGGCCGGCCGGGGCCGGCTGACCGCAATGCCCGCACACGGCGGCGGCGGTGTCGGCCGCGTTCAGTGGCAGGGCAACGGTCGCACTCATGATGTCAGCGCACCACCACGCGACGGGTCGTGCTGTACAGCCGGCCATCGGAGCGGATCGTCAGCATGATGTCCCACTGGCCGGAGAACAGCGACGTTTCCGCCTGGTACAGCCCGTTGCCGTGCGGCTTGAAGCTGAGAGCGGTCGTACTCTTCGGCCCCACCGGACGCTCGGCCTGTGCTTCGATCGCCGCCGGGACCAGCGGGACGCCGTTCCGGTCGGTCAGGTGCAGCACCGGGAAATGATCGGCGCCGACCTTGGCATCAACCATCCAACCCAGCGCAGCCTGTCGCTGCTTCGCCGACAGCACGCGGTCATAATGGTTGCTGAGGTCGAACCCGTCGGTGCCCGCCGCGCCCGGGAAGGTGGTGACCGCGTCATAGACCATGTAGCCATTGACGGCGAACGCGATGGCCATTGCGCCGGCCAAGCCATGGGGAAACCACCGCCACGCGCTGTTCTGTGTGCTCATGTGCCCCTCCTTGCCGATCAGGGTGTGGCGCCCGCGTAGCCGCGCGGACCCATGAAGGTTGAATGATAAACGGTCTGCTTGCCGGTCGCGGTATCACGCAGGATGAAGTCGACCGGCTGCGCACCGTCGACCAACGCCGCCGGGCGGGCGGTGACAAGGATGCGGAAGCTGTCGACCTCATCGGAACCGCCGAGGATGCGCAGCACCGGAACCGGCTTCGGGTCGCCTTCGGCCACCACCATGGTCGCGCCCGGCAGCCCGGCGATGCTCAGGTCCAGGGCCGCGTTGGTCTGGGTCTTGTTGGCCACCTTGATGGTATAGGCGTTGCGCAGGCTGCCGTCGGCCAGCGGCACGAACAGCGGCGCGCGGTCGCGCTGCACCGACAGATTCAGGGTCGAACGCGTAACCAGGGCGGTGGTCATGCCGCCCATCGCCAGCAACAGGACGCCCAGGTAGATGAAGGTGCGGGTGCGCAGGATGCGGATCGGTTCGTTCCGGCCGGTCTTCTTCGCCGCCTGGCGGGCCAGGGTGTCCCAGGAGATCAGCCATTTCGGCTGATGCGTCCGCTCCATCACATGGTTGCAGGCGTCGATGCACAGGCCGCAATTGATGCATTCCAACTGGATGCCGTCGCGGATGTCGATGCCGGTCGGGCAGGCGCTGACGCAGGCGCCGCAATCGACGCAGTCGCCGCCTGACCTTTCCGCCCCGATGCGCTTGCCGCGGGTGCGGGGTTCGCCGCGCCAGGCCTGGTAGGTGACGGTGAAGCTCTGTTCATCCAGCATGGCGGACTGGAAACGCGGCCACGGGCACATGTAGGTGCACACCTGCTCCCGCGCCCAGCCGGCCAGCAGGTAGGTGGTGACGGTGAACAGTGCGGTGAAGAAATAGACGGTCGAGGACGCCTGGAAGGTCCAGAACTCCCACGTGACGGTGGGGGCGTTGACGAAGTACATGATCCAGGCGCCGCCGGTCCAGAAGGCGATCGCCAGCCACAGGCTGTGCTTCAGGACCTTCTTCCAAATCGTGTCCGCGTTCAGCGGCGCGGCGTCGCGCTGCATGCGTTCGTTGCGGTCGCCTTCAACCCAGCGCTCGACCCACATGAACAGGTCGGTCCAGACGGTCTGCGGACAGGTGTAGCCGCACCAGACGCGGCCGACCAAGCTGGTGACCAGGAACAGGGCGACGGCGCCCATGATCAGCAGCCCGGCCAGCAGCCAAATATCCTGCGGCCAAAGCTCCAGCCCGAAGAAGTAGAAGCGTTCGTTCCATACATCCATCAGCACAGCCTGGGACGGCTGCCCTGGCCCGCGATCCCACCGCAGCCAGGGCAGGAAG
>DAICYU010000386.1 GCA_027311485.1 Acetobacteraceae bacterium | reverse complement strand
TGCAACGCCGCCGACGCCCTGATCAAGCGCGGCGCCCGCTCGGCCAGTGCCTACGTCACGCATGGCGTGCTGTCGGGCGCTGCCGTCGCGCGCATCGCCGCGTCGCCGATCCGCAGCATGACCATTACGGATTCGATCCTTGCTACCGAGGAGGTCAGCCGCTGCGAAAACATCCGGGAGCTGACGATCGCGCCGCTGCTGGCCGAGGCGATGCGCCGCATCAGCGACGAAAGTTCCGTCAGTTCGCTGTTCGATTAACGCATTTTCGGGGCTTGATTATGCCGCCCCGATAATGCCGTTTCACGCGATCATGCCCTAGACCGACGGCCGGACACTTGCTTGTCTGGCGGTCGCATACATCTACACGTCAACGACCAGGAATCTCGCGTTATGGACCACATCATCGGCCAGGGACCATCGGCAAGCGCTGCCGCCGCGGCGAACATGATTGTTGATGGCGACCAAAAGACGTTCATGCAGGATGTCGTTGAGGCATCCCGCCAGATACCCGTGCTGGTTGACTTCTGGGCAACCTGGTGCGGGCCGTGCAAGCAGCTGACCCCGACGCTGGAAAAGGTGGTGAAGGCCGCCGGCGGCCGGATCAAGCTGGTGAAGATCGACATCGACAAGAACCAGTCGCTGGTTCGCCAGCTGGCGCAGCTTGGCTTGCCGATGCAGTCGGTGCCCACCGTCGCCGCCTTCTGGCAGGGCCAGATTGCCGACCTGTTCCAGGGCGCGCAGCCGGAATCCGAGGTCAAGCGTTTCGTCGAGGCGCTGTTGAAGGCCACCGGCGGCTCCATGCCGGCAGCCGATCTGCTGGCCGAAGCCCGCGCCGCGCTGGACGAGGGTGATGCCGAGCAGGCGGGCGCACTGTTCAGTGCACTGCTGGAGGAGGAACCGGAAAACGGCGCCGCCTGGGGTGGGCTGATCCGCGCCCTGATGGCGCTGGGCCGGGAAGAGGACGCCGAGCAGGCGCTGGAGCAGGTGCCGGAAAAGCTGGTTGATCACGCGGACGTCGCCGGCGCCCGCAGCGCCCTGATGCTGGCGCGGGAGGGCCGGGAGGCCCGTGGCAAGCTGGACGCGCTGCGTGCCCGGCTGGCGGCTGACCCGTCCGACAACCAGGCGCGCTACGACCTCGCCACCGCGCTGAACGCGATGGACGACCGGCAGGCCGCGGCGGATGCGCTGCTGGACATCATCCGCCGCGACCGCTCCTGGAATGAGGACGCGGCGCGGATGCAGCTGCTGAAGTTCTTTGAAGCCTGGGGGTCTGACGATCCGGCGACCGGGGCGGCGCGTCGGCGGCTGTCCGCCGTACTGTTCAGCTGAATGGAGCCATTCCACCCCCGCGTTGAGGACCTGCCGTCGGAATTCGCGGTCTTTCCGCTGACCGGTGCGCTGCTGTTGCCACGCGGCAAGCTGCCGCTGAACATTTTCGAATCCCGTTATCTGGCTATGACCTTCGATTCGCTGGCGGCAGGCCGGGTGTTCGGCATGATACAGCCGGACCCCCACGCGCAGGGTGCGAATGGTCCCGGGCTCTACAAGGTCGGCTGCCTGGGCCGTTTGTCGTCGTTCAGTGAGACCGATGACGGGCGGCTGCTGATCACGTTGACCGGCCTGATCCGCTTTGAGGTGAAGGCGGAGCTGGAGCCCCGGAACGGCTACCGCCGTGTGCACGGGAATTTCGGGCCGTACCTTGACGATCTGACGATGCCCCCGCCGCCGTTCCGGCTTGATCGGGATAAGATCATCACCGCGCTGCGGGGCTACTTCCAAAGTCGCCAGGTGAATGCAAATTGGGAGGCGATCAAGGGCTTGTCCGACGACGCGCTGGTGATCACTTTGGCGATGGCCTGCCCGTTCGAACCGGTCGAGAAGCAGGCATTGCTGGAGGCGCCGACCGACTCGGACCGGGCCGATACCTTGCTGGCGCTGCTGCAGATGGGCGCGGCCGGGCCCGACCTGCCGCCAGGGTATTCCGTTAGCTGATCAGGAGCGTCGATGACTCAACCCGCTGCGACTGAACCCGCTGTTGATCCGAGGTTGTTGGAAGTGCTGGTCTGCCCGTTGACCAAGGGGCCGTTGGAATACGACCGTGCTGCCAATGAGCTGGTCAGCCGCAAGGCCGGCCTTGCCTATCCGATCCGCGATGGCATACCGATCATGCTGCCCGATGAGGCGCGTGAGCTGGAGCCCTGATGCCAGCGCCAAGCGAAATCCACCCCACGGAGCTACGACTGGACCGGGCGGCGCGCGTGTTGCATGTCTCGTTCGACGATGGAACGGAATATGCCCTGCCTGCCGAATACCTGCGTGTTGAAAGCCCGAGCGCCGAAGTCCAGGGACACCATCCCGGGCAGAAGCAAACGGTGGCGGGCCGACGGCATGTCGGCATCATGGCGATCGAACCCGTCGGCCATTACGCCGTCCGGCTGGTCTTCGACGACCTGCACGACAGCGGTATCTACACCTGGGACTATCTGCATGAGCTTGGGCGGGAACAGGCGCAGCGCTGGGCTGCCTACCTGGACGCGCTCGACTCAAAAGGATTGTCCCGCAACCCCAGATAGGGCGTCTGGCGCCCCGTTGCGATGCCGCCTCGCCGCCGCGGCCTGAGCGAAACCGACAAGGCGCTATGGGCCGAGTATGCGCGGCTGATCGCGCCGATGCCCGCACGGCGTCCGGCCGTCGCGGCGGCTGCTAAGCCGCCGGCCCTGCCCCCGGTTCCCGCCGCATCGCCGTTCCCGACCCCGGCGGCATCCCCATCCTCATCGCTGCCACACCGCCCGCTGGTCGCCGGCAAGCCGCCCAGCCCGCGCGGCGGCGCCTCGGCGCTGAGCGTCGGCACGCAGCCGGGCGGGCTGGACAGTGCCACCTGGCAGCGTTTGCGATCCGGCAAGCTGCCGGCCCTGCGGAAGCTCGATCTGCACGGCATGACGACTCAGCGCGCCTTTCACGCCTTGGTTGGCTTCCTGCGCACCGCGCACGCCGATCAGGTGCGGTGCGTCGAGGTGGTCACCGGACGCGGGAGCGGGGAAAACGGCGGGGCGATCCGGCGAGAGTTTCCGCACTGGCTGAATCTGCCGGAAATTCGGCCGCTGGTGCTGGGGGCGGCGCATCCGCATGCGCAGAATCCAGGCTCGGTTCGCCTGATCCTCCGCCGCATCCGATGACCCCGTTCGGTGCGCGCCTGCGGTCCCTGCGGGCTGGACGGGGAGTGACGCTGAAGCATCTGGCCGAGGCGCTGCAGGTGTCCGCCGCCTATCTTTCGGCGTTGGAGCACGGCAAGCGCGGGGCGCCCAGCCCGGGGCTGGTGCACCAGGTGAATGAGTTTTTCGGGCTGATCTGGGACGAAGCCGAGGAGTTGTCGCGGCTTGCCCGGCTGTCGCATCCGCGGGTGACGGTCAACACGGCCGGGCTGACGGCGGAACAGACGGCGCTGGCGAACCGGCTGGCACAGGTGATTCACCGCCTGCCGCCGGAGACGGTGGCAACCCTGCATGCGGTGCTGGACGCGGCGCCCGAGCAGCCGAAGCCGCGGCTGCGGCGGGCAGCGGGGTCGCGGCTGTCGGATCGCACCCGCTGACACGCGGCGATCGTCGCCCGGACCATGTGGCGGCCGGATAATATGCCCGCTGGACAATGTGCCCCCCGGACGATGTGCCCGCCGGACGATTTGACGGTGCTGCGTCATGGCAGGGAAGACTTTGACAGCCGCATACCGATCGTGACATCAGCCGACTGTGAAACCAGCCGACCGGGAGGACCGCTCGATGGGCCGCCGATCAGCCGCTTTAGCCAGCGTTATTCTGTTGCCGACATGGTTGTTGCCGCTGGCCGCCTGCAAGCGGCAGCCGCCGACGTCGTTTCTGGCACCGCCCACGAGGATGATGATGGCAGCCCGGGCAACGGCCCCGGACGCAACCGGACGCAAGGTCGCCATCACCCACAGCTTCGTCGTCGAACTGCCCAGCGCCGCGGTGCAGCCCCGGCAGCAGAAGGACCTGGCGGCGTGCCTCGCGGCAGGCTGCATTGTGTTGAACACGCGGTTGAACCAGGTCCCTGACGGATCGGTGCAGGGCGCCATCGCGGTACGCATCGCGCCGGACAAATTCCCGGCCTTCGCCGCCGAACTCACAGCACCGCCGGCTCGGCTGATCAGCCATACCGAGACGGCGCAGGATGAGACGGTGCCGCTGCTGGACATCGAAAAGCGGCTGGACGCGCAAACAGCGCTGCGCGACCGGCTGAAGGCGTTGCTGGGGCAGCAAGGCGTCGCAGTGGCCGATCTCGTCGCCATCGAAAAGCAGCTTGCCGACGTGCAGGGGACGATCGAAAGCGAGACGGCGCAGCGCAATTACCTGCGCACCATCACGGACACGGTGCGCGTCGATGTCAGCTACAACGGGCTGATCCAGCAGGCCGGACCGCTGGATATTTCCCCGGTGCGGGCGGCGCTGAATGGTTTTGCCCGTGGGATCATTGAGTCGCTGGGCGCGCTGATCACCTGGATCGCGTATGCGATTCCGTGGCTGCCGGTCGCCGCCCTGGGCTTGTGGCTGCTGCGCCTGATGGTGCGGCCGTGGCGGCGTTGAAGGGGCGGCATTGAAGGGCAGTGCTGAGCGGGCGGTGCTGAGCAACCAGC
>DAICYU010000385.1 GCA_027311485.1 Acetobacteraceae bacterium | reverse complement strand
AACCGGATATAATGAAAGAAACAGCGGCGCAGGAACGCGTCCGGCAGCTCCTTCTCATTGTTGGAGGTGATGATCACCACCGGCCGGTGCTTCGCCGCCACGGTTTTCCGGGTTTCATAAACAAAGAACTGCATTCGATCGAGTTCCAGCAGCAGGTCGTTCGGGAACTCGATGTCCGCCTTGTCCACCTCGTCGATCAGCACCACGACCTGTTCGTCGGCCTCGAACGCATCCCACAGCTTGCCGCGCACGATGTAGTTGGCGATGTCATGCACCCGCGGGTCGCCCAGTTGGCCGTCGCGCAGGCGGGACACGGCGTCGTATTCGTACAGGCCCTGCTGCGCCTTGGTGGTGGACTTGATGTGCCACTCGATCAGCGGGCGCCCCAGCGCGCCGGCAACCTCATGCGCCAGCACGGTCTTGCCCGTGCCCGGCTCACCCTTCACCAGCAGCGGGCGTTGCAGCGTCACCGCCGCGTTGACGGCAACTTCCAGGTCACGTGAGGCGATGTATTTCTCGGTACTTCTAAATCCGGCCACAAGCGGCTCCCTATCCTGGTTTCACAGCCCAATCGCGATCCGACGGAGTGTCGGGGGATTGACGGCTCCCGGCAAGCATGGCGGCGAGGGGTCAGCTGAAGCCCCCGCGTGCCGCCACCGGCCACAGGCACTCCACCCGCCCGTTGCGGACGCCGACATACCAGTCGAACTTGTCCACCGTCGGGTCGCAATGGCCCGGCACCAGCAGCATCTTCTCGCCCAGCTTCGGGGCCGCGGTTTCGCTGCCGACGGTCAGCTTGCCATGCTCGTCCGAGGCGCTGACGTAGCTGATATCCGGTCGCTGCCATACCGTCGGCATGCCGGAGTCGACGGCCACCGCCTTATGGCCGGCGTCCAGCACGGCGATGCCCGGCTGGCTGGCGCTCATGACCGTGGACAGCACGAACAGCGCATGGCGGAAGGTGCTGACCGGCGCACCGGCCTCATCGAGGTTGCGAGCATAGTCGGCATCCATGAACACGTAGCTGCCGGCCTGCATTTCGGTATAGACTCCGGATTTGGCTTCGATCTCGAACGTGCCGGTGCCGGCCCCGCCGACGATCGGGCAGTCCAGCCCCTGCTGCCGCAGCTGTTCCACCGTGCGGCGGGAGGCGTCCACCGCGCCGCCGATCAGGGTTTGCCGTTCGCCCGGCGTGCGCTTGTGCTGGGCGCTGCCGTGATACGCCTGCAGGCCGCCGAAGATCAGGTGCCGGGAGCCGGCGATGCGCCGGGCCAGCGCGACGGCATCGGGGCCGGGCTGAACGCCGCAGCGTCCGGCGCCGACGTCGATTTCCACCAGCACGGTCATGCGGATGCCGGCATCCGCGGCGGCCGCCTCGATCGCCGACACCTGCTGCGCGTCATCGGCGCACACGGCCACCTTGGCGATGCGTGCCAGGGCACACAGGCGGGCCAGCTTGGCCGCGCCGACGACCTCATTGCTCACCAGGATGTCGGGGATGCCGCCCCAGGCCAGCACCTCGGCTTCCGCCACCTTCTGCACGCAGTTGCCAACCGCGCCGCGCGCCATCTGCAGCCGGGCGATAATGGGGGATTTATGCGTCTTGGCATGGGCGCGCAGCTTGACGCCGGTGGGGGCCAGCAGCTTCGCCATGGTATCGAGGTTGTATTCGAACGCATCAAGGTCGATGACCAGGGCAGGGGTGTCGATCTCATCCTGCTTCATGCCGGGAATGGCGGGGGGCGTTTGCAGCATCGGCTGTATCCTTGGTCGAAGGGCCGCACTGTCGCCCTACCGGGCGCGCAGGGCAAGGTTTGCGGCCCGCGCCGGCTAATCGCGGCCGGGCACTGGCAGACGGGTATTTCCGGGCAGATCGGTGAACCGTCGCGGCCTCCCAGCGCCCCGGCTCGGCGGGTTCCGAACGACCTGACGCTGCCGGCCGGTCCGCTACACGCCCACCGCGGCTTTCACCCTGTCCGCCGACAGCGGCAGGTCGCGCAGGCGCACGCCGGCGGCGTTGCGCAGTGCGTTGGCGATGGCCGCCGACGTGGGGCCCTGGCCGGCCTCGCCGGTGCCCAGGAACGGCTGGCCGGGGCGCGGCATGATATGCACCGCGACAGACTCCGGCGCGGCCGGGAAGCGCAGGATGGGATAGCCGCTCCAATCCGTGCTGAGGATGCGCTGACGGTCGAAGCGGACGTGTTCGTACAGCGTCCAGCTGGCCGACTGCACGATGGCGCCCTCGATCTGGTTGCGGATGCCGTCGGGGTTCACCGGCTGGCCGCTGTCCACCGCGGCGACAACGCGCCCCAGGCGTATCTGCCCGGTCTCATGCTCCACCTGCACGCTCAGCGCGACGGCGCAGTAGGCGCCCAGGTTCTTGTAGCGGGCGAAGGCGAAGCCGCGTCCCTCGCCGGTTGTGGTCGGCTTCCAGTCGGCCCAGCCGAACTTTGCCGCGGCGGTCTGCACCACCGCCTTGGCGCGTTCGTCCGTCAGGTGGCGCAGGCGGAATTCAACCGGATCCACACCGGCGGACTCAGCCAGCTCGTCCATGAAGCTTTCGATGGCGAACACGTTCAGATACGCGCCCAGAGACCGCAGGGCCGAGACGCGCAGCGGCATCTCCGGAATGAAGTGCTCCACCACCTGCGCATTGGGCAGGGCGTAGATCGGGTTGCCGTTGCGGTCCCCGCCCCCCTCGGGCATCGGGATTTCAAACGGCGGCGGCACCGGCAGCGGATCGGGCAGCGCCGCGTTCTGCAGCATCAGGCCGCCGACATTGGGCCGGCGGAGATGCGTGTTGCTCCACAGTTCATAGTGCCAGTCAACGATGTTGCCGCTGGCGTCCAGCGCCCCGGCGAACTCTCCGATCATGGCGGCGCCGTAGGGTTCGTGGAGGTGCTCCTGCTCCCGCATCCACTGCACGCGGATCGGCCGGCCGGGCACCGCCTGGGCGATCAGTGCCGCGTCACCGGCCACGTCGTCGGCGCCGTTATGGCCGTAGCAGCCGGCGCCCGGCGTCTGGATGCAGCGCACCTTGTCAGGCGGCATGCGCAGCAGCTGGGCCAAAGCCGAGCGGAGCGGGTAGACACCCTGGGTGTGGGTCCAGACGGTCATGACGCCGTCGGACAGGTGCGCCACGGCGCAGGACGGGCCGATGGACCCGTGCATGATGTAGGGACGCGTGTAGCGCGCCTTCAGCGTCCTGACCGGCGCGCCGGCCTGCCCGGTCCAGGTCAGGACCGGGATGTCCTTCGACGGCAGCGACTGCAGCGTCTGATGAATGGTCGCCGGGTCCGGGTAGGTCGTGGTGTCCTGCCACTTCGCCGCCGCCGACAAGGCCCGCCATGCCTTGACCGCCTGCCACTCCTTCTCGGTCACCACGGCCAGGTAGCTGCCCTGGCGCACCACCTTCACCACGCCGGGCATGTGCTCGATCGGCCCGGTGTCGACGTCCAGCAGAGTCGCCCCGTTGCCGGGCTGGCGCACGGCGCGGGCATGCAGCATGCCGGGCAGGCGCATGTCCTGCACATAGGACGGCCCGCCGGTGACCTTGGCCGGAATGTCCACGCGCGGCACCGGCGTGCCCATCAGCTGGTAGCTGCCGGGGTCCTTCAACGGGCTGACCGGCTGCGCATCGACGTGCAGGTTCAGCTTCGCCGCCAGCGCGCCGTATGTCAGGCTGCGCCCGTCCGACGCATGCACGGCGCCATCCCGCGCCGACAGGGTCACGGGCGCCAGGCTCCATTCGTCGGCCGCCGCCTGCACGAGCAAGGCCCGCACCTGCGCCGCCGCGTTCAGGATCGCGGTGCCGCTGTCCTGCATGGAGTGGCTGCCGGCGGTGAAGCCTTCGTCCGGCGTGCGGCCGGTGTCCGCCATCACCAGCTCGATCGCCGTGGGCGAGACTTCCAGCTGCTCCGCCGCGATCTGCAGCAGCGCGGTGCCCAGGCCCTGGCCGAGTTCCGCCTTGCCGGTGAGCAGGGTGATGTGGCCGTCCGGTGCCACCCGCAGCCAGGCATCCAGCAACGGGGTCTGCTTCAGGCTGCCCGGCAGCGGGGCCGGTGCTGCGGCTTGCGGCGTGCCGCCCTGTTCCGCCGCGCCGGCCGGCCGCAAGGAGAACGCAACGACGAGTCCGGCGCCGGAGGCCAGCAGCGTGCGACGTGAGATGCTCATCGGTCTGCCGTCCCCCCCGACGCTGAACCCATCGATGCCGCTGCCCGCCGTACGGCGGCCAGGATGCGCATATGCGTGCCGCAGCGGCACAGGTTCACCGACAGCGTGTCGCGGATCTCCTGCTCGGTCGGCTTCAGGTTATGCTCCAGCAGCGCCTGGGCGCGCATCACCATGCCGGCGATGCAGTAGCCGCACTGCGCCGCCTGTTCGTCCATGAAGGCGCGCTGCACCGGGTTCGGCGCCTCGGGCGTGCCCAGGCCCTCGATGGTGCGGATGGCGCGGCCCGGTAGGACCGCGACCGGGGTCAGGCAGGAGAATACGGCTTTGCCATCGACGATCACGGTACAGGCGCCGCACTGGCCCAGGCCGCAGCCGTACTTGGCCCCGTTCAGGCCGAGGTCATCGCGCAGAACATACAGCAGCGGGGTATCGGGTTCGGCATCGACCGTGTGGTCCTGTCCGTTGACGTTCAGCCGGATCATGATCCTTCCCCCTGTCGTGCCTTGGACACCTGTGCCGGCAGGTC
>DAICYU010000384.1 GCA_027311485.1 Acetobacteraceae bacterium | reverse complement strand
ATGGTTCAGTGCCGGCATCTTCAGGTCGCAGGACGGCGAGCGTGACCTCTGACGGGTCGAGGCCGCTATTGGCCTCCAGCGGCAAGCTTTCCAACAGCAACGCAGAGGCTACCCGACGATGTGTTCCCCAGGGCACGCCATCGAGTTCCACGGCATGCCCTTCGATATCAGCGCCGACGGCAGCCTTGAACTTCTCGCGGTCGAGCTTCTGCAACAGGTCTGTTTGGATGCGTGGGCTGGACCAGTCGATCTCCCCCGCCGTGATCGATTCGGGATCACGCGCAGGATCGTCCCACACGCCGCGCAGCACGCGGGCAAAAAGGCGCAATGTCCCGCGCGATAGATTGTAGTCGGGCAGGACGCGTAGCCGCTGTTCGGCCGTCACAAGCAGTCTCGGATGCAACGGGTAGCAAACACGGATACGCTCGGCATACTCCTTCGTCTGAGCATCTTTTGGGATTAGCGTCGGATGCTCCTCGGCGACGCGTTGGTATAAAGCGTAGTGATCAGCAGATGATTTCGCCGCTGCGGCAGGATTCACACTTTCGAACAGTCGCCGAATTATGACCTGGGCGGACTCGTCGCCGATCGGCTCAATTACCGTTGCTTGCCGTCCGACTTGCTGAGTGACTGATTTAGCCAGCTCAATCAGTCGGGCGGAATTCTTGGCGTTCGCTGGCTGGTCCTTCGGGTCGGTGATTACCAACACCGCCTGCTTGCGGCCGACGATCGCGGTCATGAAGGTCCGTAGGAAGCCGACAAGGTTGCCGATCTCCTGCTCTGTTAGCTTGTCCATGTACAAGACCAGCTCATCCAACAGGATCAGCAGCGGCTCGTTTGGCAGCATGCTCTCCACGGTGGCTGCGTCCGGTGACGCGGCTGCGTTGTTGGCCGGACCGAACGCATTCAGGCCACTGGCGCCGCCCAACTGGAACGCAAGCTCCGCAGCGAGGCTGCGGGATTCCTGGTCGCCGTGGCGTGCGAAGATCGGATATCCGGCTCCCTCCGCGTCGATGCCGATCACGCGGACCGAAGCGGGGCGGCCAGCGGGCGGCAGGAGGTCGGTGCCTTGTGTCGGGTCGGCGATCGTCTTGGCAAGGTGCCAAAGCGTCATCAACGCATGGGTCTTGCCGCCGCCGAAACCGGTGGACAGACGCAACACCGCACCTGCTTCAGAGGTTGAAGCCAGGCGGCCAAAAACGTCGCGGCACAGCTTCGACAGCGCCGTGGTGGGGTGGGTGTTTTGGAAGAAAAGGGCGGGCTTCCGGTAAATGTCTGGCCCTTCGTCACGCACGAGCTTGCCGAAGCTGGCGGCAAAAATCGCGTCGTCCAGTTCGCCCTGGAGAACGTCGCCTCTCGGTTTGCAGCCCTCTTTCACGCCCATCTGAAATTCGCTCTCATTTTGTCGGCGAAGCCGCTTCGGCTTTGGCCAGTTGTTTGTCCAGCGTCACCAGTTCTGCGCCAAGCTTCCGGGCAAGCCACAGGTAGCTTGCGTCGTATGCGGTCAGCCCCGTTGCCGCCGCCAGTTCCAGCGCGCCGTCATGGTCCACAGCGACTTCTTCGACCACGAGTCGATTCCGAAGCCTGAACGCGGCCGTCAGCGCAGGTTGCTGGTCTGGATGCCTGCGCGACTTGATGAGGCATACATTGGCGAGTTCGAAGCGCAGCAGAGCCGGGGCGACCAGACGCGCGTCCCCCAACCGGCCGGCGACGGCCTCGGCCTCGGGTTCGCCGAACAGCAGGGCGGCAATGGCGGAGGCGTCGACCACCTTAACGCGCATCACGGTCGGCGCGGACTATGGCGGTAGCCTCGCGTGGCGTGTGCAGCCCAAGGCGACGGACCTCGGCGAGGATTTCAGCAGGGCTGGCGGGGCGGTCTTCGCGGACGGCCGCCTCAATGATCGCCATCAACTCGCCTTGCAGCGATCGATGATGCCGCTCAGCACGCTCCCGCAAACGCTGGACGACATCGTCGGGGGCGTTCTTAATCGAGAGATTGATGGGCATGGTTCCGAATTGCCTCCAGGACAGATGCATTCTAGCAGGTTCTTGGATGCACAACTAGCCCGCAAAGCGGGGTGGCTGAAGCCGACTACGACCCGCTGGTTATGGGCGCTTGCCAGTTCACCTGGCGCCCCTGATTGACGTGAAAAGGGGTGGGTCCCGTGCGTCTGTTCAGCGACGCTGACCGCGAGACCGGCGAATGGAGATGGAGCCGGAACAGCCTTGGCGTGGGGCCGACGAGCTCGTTCAGCGACGTTAAGCTGTGGGCCAAAAAGCACCGCCTCCGTTATGCCTCAATAGATAGGCCAATCTTGCTGCACTGCACTCGCGCGTAAGAGTCACATTGGAGGCAGATGCATGATTGACCTCGTTTCCGTCACACAGGCGCTTTTGGTAGCCGAGCATCTGAGCTTCAGCCGCGCCGCACAGGTTCTCGGTGTCCGGCAGTCGGCGGTCAGCCGCCGCGTCCGGGCGCTGGAGGACAAACTGGGCGTGTCGCTGTTCGAGCGCGACAACACTGGGGTTCGGATCACGGAGGCAGGGCGCCGGTTCCTGGAGCGGACCCGCCCAGCGCTCGCTGAGATTGACCACGCGATGAAAGCCGCTGCCAGCGCGGGACGCGGTGCCGAAGGCGTGATCCGAATCGGGATCCTGTCGTCGGTTTCGAGTGGCTTCCTGCGCAACTTGCTCGGTCACTATCATTGTTTCCATCCCGCCATTGCCATCGATATCGTTGAAGGCTCAGCGAACGAACACGTGGCTCGGATTACCGAGCGGCAAATCGACATCGCATTCGTCACAGGGACGCCGCAGGCTTCGCACTGCGATACCGTCCTGCTCTGGGAAACCCGTGTCTTTGCCGCCTTGCCCGGTTGGCACTCCCTTGCCAGCGACAACGCAATTCAATGGGATTCCCTGAAGGATGAGCAATTCATCGTGAGTCGGGATGCGCCGGGGCCGGAGATCCATGACTACATCGTCCGCCGGACCGCGGCGTTCGGACGCAGTCCCACGGTCGAACGTCATGGTGTCGGTCGCGAAACCTTGATGCATCTGGTCGCCCTTGGCTTAGGAATCAGCATTGCCAGCGAAGCTGCAACTTCGACGCAATACCCGGATGTCATCTTCCGGCCCTTCGACACGATGGAAGACATGCTGACCTACAGTGCGGTCTGGTTGCCGGGCAACGACAATCCTGCCCTGCGGCGTTTCCTCAGCCTTGCTCGCTCGTTGGCGTCGGGCCGCCCGGCGCCTGACGCGCCGAAGTGGGTTTCCTGACACCTCGCAATTTTGCGAAGGCCCGGTCGCCGGCGATGAAGCGCGCCAGCATCGGCGCGACCAGCTTCGCGGGATCGATCGTATCCTGTCCGGTTTCGCGGCCCAAGGCATCGGCATAGGCGACGAGGTCGCGGTGTATCGCGGCCGGCAACTCGACTGTCAGCTTGATCGGCTTGTCGTCGGCAATCGCACCGAGTTTCAGCTGTGCCATGGGTTACCTCCTCAACCTTGATAGGGTTCGAGCACCAGGTCCCGGTTGACGATCACGCGCACCGGGAAACCCGGACGGATCGTCAGGGTCGGTTGGATGTTTAGATAGCGGCCCACGATCTGCTGGCCGGTTTGGTTGAAGCTCTGGGACGCACCCTGCCGCAGCGCCTGGACAAGCGAGTTTTCGTTGCTGCCCGTGCCTGCTTCGGACCCGACGCTCAGGAGGGTCGAGAGCATCGCGGCCTTGAACAGCATGCCCCAATGGTTATCCACCTCGTCTTCGAGACCGGAATATCCGGCGGCGTCGGCGCCTGGCTGGCGTTCCAGCACGATCGATTTGCCGTTCGGCATGATCAAACGGGTCCAGACCAGCAATACACGCGACTGTCCGAACGCAACCTGGCTGTCGTAGGTGCCGATGAGACGCGCTCCTTGCGGAATCAGCAGCGACCGGCCGCTCGGGCTGTCATAGACGTTCTCGGTCACCTGGGCGGTGATCTGGCCGGGAAGATCGGAACGGATGCCGGTCAGCAGCGCGCCGGGGATGACGGTCCCGGCTTGCACCACATAGGCCGAGGCGGGCGCGGCCAGCCGGTCCGGGCTTGTCGTCCGCCGGTCGACAGAGGCGGTTGTGAAAGCAAGCTTGCGGTCCTGGCCGTTCTGCGCGAACGCCCCGTCCGTCGAGAGTTGCGGCGGCTGCCCTGACATCGTCGCGCCATCCGGCATCGCCACGGGCGGAAGCGTTGGCGCGGGCAGTTCGCGGATATTCGTGGACGCGAACAACCGGCTCAGCCGTGCGGCTTCGATTTCTTGCGCGCGGCGCTGCGCTTCCGGATCCACGGCAGGCCCAGTCGGAACCACGGTGTTTGGCGCGGCTCCGGCGTTCAGCATTGGCCGGCCGAGATCGCCGGGCAGCGGTGGCCCGAGCTGGGGCGCCTGCCGAGGTATGCCGGCATAGTCGCGGGGGAGGCCCGCCAGGCCGTCGGCGGTCGTGCGATGGTCGGTGCTGTAAAGTTCTTCCGGTGCTCCGCGCTTGCCGTTGTTCTGGAGCGCCCAGAACACGGCGGCGGAGACCGCGACCAACGCGATCGCCGCACCGCCGGCCAATACCTTGCGCGAAAGGCGGGTGACGCGCGGCCGCTCGGACCGCAGCCGCAGCGACGGGTCTGGAGCCCCCGGCGCTGCTCGCCCGGCATTCCCTTCCGGGTCTCCGCTCATCG
>DAICYU010000383.1 GCA_027311485.1 Acetobacteraceae bacterium | reverse complement strand
CCTGGGTGATCAGCACGGCCTGAACACGCTTGAATATCAACCCACCAAACTGGCCGCGATCGAAGGCCGTTACGATACCCAGACACCGACACCGCTGACCTTGTTCGGCATTCCCGATGACAAGAACGCGGTGATGCATGATGCCATCGAGATCCCGCGGCTGGGCAGCATCATCCTGACCCATACCTGGAACGGCACGATCAAGGGCCTCAAGGAATGGCCCGCCGACCGGCGTCCGCCGGTCGGGCCGCCCTTCTTCGGCTTCCGGATCATGGTCGGCATCGCCGTCATCATGCTGTTCATGGTGATCGCGGGTCAGGTCATGCGCCGGCACGACCGGATCTACATCACCGACTGGTATCTGCGGCTGTGCCAGTGGGTCGCCCCGCTGGGCTTCATCGCAGTCGTCGCCGGCTGGGTGACGACGGAGGTTGGACGCCAGCCCTGGACGGTGTACGGGCTGTTGCGCACCGCCAACTCCGTGTCTCCCTCATTGACCGGCAGTGATGTTCTCATATCGCTGCTGCTTTACGTCATCGTCTACCTGATCATGTTCCCGACCGGGATCGGCTTTATGCTGGCGCTGGTGCGCAATGGCGTGCAGGAAACGGAACCACCAACGGGGCGGATTGAGAGCGGACGGCCCAATGTGCCGTTCGAACAGGCTGCAAAACCCGTGACCGAGTGACAGGAGAAGCCCGTGCAACTCGACCTTGTGCCCCTGTGGACGGGAATACTGGGACTGGGGGTCTTCTTCTACGTCCTGCTCGACGGCTTCGATCTTGGGGTCGGCATCCTGTACGGTTTCGCGCCCGCGGGCGGGCGCGGCCGCGTCATGAACTCGATCTCCCCCATCTGGGACGGCAACGAAACCTGGCTGATCCTGGGCGGCATCGGCCTGTTCGCAGCGTTTCCCCTGGCCTACGCCATTATCATCCCGGCGGTTTATTTCCCGATCCTCATCATGCTTCTGGCGCTGGTATTCCGCGGCGTCGCATTCGAATTCCGCTTCAAGCGGCCCGCCCTGCGCCGCTTCTGGGACCGCGCCTTCTGCGGTGGTTCGGTGGTGGCGACCTTCGCCCAGGGCGTCATTCTGGGCACCTATATCCAGGGATTTAAGGTAACCGGGCGGGTATTCACCGGCACCTCCTTCGACTGGCTGCACCCGTTCCCGCTGCTGACCGGCGTGGCGCTGATGTTCGGCTACTGCCTGCTGGGCGCGGGCTGGCTGATCATGAAAACCGAGGGGGAGCTGCAGTCATGGGCGCGGGATGCCGGCCGCATCGCATTGCTCGGCGTCCTGATCGGGGTCGGGATCGTCAGTATCTGGACGCCGTTGGTCGACCCTGACATCGCCAAACGCTGGTTCAGCTGGCCGAACATCGTCTTTCTGGCACCGATCCCGATCGTGACGCTGCTGATCGCCTGGGGCGAGTGGATCGCCCTGGACAGGCTGCACGAGGTGTCACCGTTTCTGGGCGCACTTGGCATTTTCCTGATGTCCTACCTCGGCATTGCGATCAGCCTGTGGCCGATGATCGTGCCACACCACTACTCGCTGTGGCAGGCAGCGTCGGACCAAAGCACACAGGCGTTCCTGATGATCGGAACGCTGTTCCTGCTGCCGGTTATCCTGATGTACACGGCCTGGTCGTACTGGGTGTTTCGCGGCAAGGTTCGAAACGACATCGGCTATCACTGAACCTCAGTGATCCTGCCGACGTCAGCCGGGAAGCAACGCACCCACGCCGTTCCAGGACACGATTCAGGTCGCTGTGCGGTTCAGCCTTGAGGAAAGGGGATTGCGTCTATTGCCCGCGGGCCCAGGCGATGGCCGAGCGGGCCAGCGCGTCGATCGTATCAACGACCGGAACCGCCAGTTCCGAAGCTGGCCCTGACTGGATTGCCAGTGGGATTTCGGTGCAGCCCAGCACAACCGCATCGGCACCGCGGGCGGCGAGGCTGTTCACCACTTCGGCCAACGGATGGTACGCTTCGGCGACGCGGTTGGCCTTCACTGAAGCGATAGCCGGCGTGACGAGCCGTTGCATCTGGTCAGGGTCAGGCTCAATGCAGTGCCAGCCCTGGGTTTCCAGGCGGTCCTGATAGAGCCGCATTTCAAGGGTCGCGGCGGTGCCCATCAGGCCGATTGTCCCGCCCGTGATGCCCATCCGCTGAAGGTCGGCGGCGGCTGCATCGACAATATGCAGGATTGGTACGCCCGCAGCCTCGGCCATCGGCCCGAACCAACCATGCGCGGTATTGCAGGGGATGGCGATCGCACCACAACCCGCCTCCAGCAGGCCATGGATGCCGCGCAGAAGCCACGGCAACGGATCGGGCCCTTTGCCAAGGCGCCCCGCCGTCCGGTCCGGAATGCGGGGATCAGACCAAAGCACGGCCGGGATATGGTCCTGGTCGCGCTGTGCGGGTGTCAGCAGCGTCAGACGCAGCATGAACTGGGCACTGGCCAGGGGTCCCATCCCGCCCAGTACGCCCAAAATCCTCTCACTCATGCGTGATCCTCATAGGGGCGTTATCGCCTGGGGTGGAACAGCCAAAAGCGCAATCCTGTCAAGCTTGATGCAGCTTAACCGGATTGCGCTCTGGTCAATCGAGATGGCGGGGCGGCATCAAGCCGCTGAGCGCATCCCTGTCCGGCTGCCGCCATTTCCACGGAAGCGGCGGCGCTTCGCCTGACCCGGCGCACCTGGCCGTTTCGGCTGATACGCCTGGGGTGCCGGAGCTTCCCCGATCACGGTCAGTGTCGTGCCGGTCAACCGCTCGATAACGCGCAGCGTGCTGCGTTCCGCCCCATCGCAGAAGGAGATCGCAATGCCTTCAGCGCCGGCACGCGCGGTGCGGCCGATGCGATGCACATAGCTCTCCGGTTCTGCCGGCAGGTCGAAGTTGATGACGTGCGAGATACCAGTCACGTCGATACCGCGCGAGGCGATGTCGGTGGAGACCAGCACCCGAGCCCGCCCGTTGCGGAAGTCGCGCAACGCCCGCTCCCGCTGCGACTGGCTTTTGTTGCCGTGGATGGCGTCCACCTGTATGCCCGCATTCTCCAGCACGCCCGCCACCTTGTTGGCGCCGTGCTTGGTGCGGGTAAACACGATGACGCGGGACAGCGCATCATCCTCCAGCAGCGACAGCAGCAGGGATTGCTTGCCGCTCTGCGCGATGTGGTGGACGAACTGCTCGATCTTCGGCGCGGTCTCTTCCTTGCGCGCGATCTCCACCCGCACCGGTTCCCGCAGCAGGCCGTTCGCCAGACTGGCGACTTCCGGCGGCATGGTGGCCGAGAACAGGGCCGACTGCCGCTGCGCGGGCAGCGCGGCAACGATCCGGCGGATGTCCTTGATGAAGCCCAGGTCGAGCATCCGGTCCGCCTCATCCAAAACGAAGCGGCTGACGGCGCCCAGTTGCAGTTCGCGGGTCTGCATCAGGTCGCAGACCCGGCCCGGTGTGCCGATGACGATGTCGGCACCACGGCGCATCGCCTCAACCTGCCGGTAGCGGCTGGCGCCACCGATGATCACCACGGTGCGCATCCGTAGTTGAGCGGAGAGTACGCGGACAGTTTCGTCGATCTGCAGCGCCAGTTCGCGGGTAGGCGCAAGGATCAGTGCGCGGGTAACGAACGGCGCAGGCCGCACGGACTGCGCGGCCAGATGGTGCAGGATAGGCAGTGTGAAGGCAGCAGTCTTGCCACTGCCGGTCTGGGCGATGCCAAGCAGGTCTTGGCCATCGAGCAGGGCAGGAATTGCTTCAGCCTGGATCGGAGTCGGGCTGACAAACTTGCGGGCGTCGAGCGCACGCAGCAACGGTTCGGCAAGGCCGAGGGCCGCGAAGGTTATTTCAGTCACGAGGTAAGGTTCACTCCAGCGCCAAGGAGTCCGGGCGCTTTGAGGTTCGCCGCCCCGCGTGATCACCAGGGGCGAACGGATTTCGGATGAATTTTCCGGATATGCGGGCCAAAGACCCGCCAATCACGCAATCGCGGAAAGACGAGCGGTATATCGGCCCAGGGCTCCAGGAATGCAAGGTTTTTGTCTGGGTGGCCAAATCACCTGTCTGATCGTCGGACCGCTGCCCGGGCCACGCCGCCCGGACAGGCCCAAACGGCGCGGCCCCGGAGATCACAAAGGAGATCACAACGCAGCCGGCCTTATCCTACCGGCCGACTATCCGCCGGCGAATTTCGCCAGCAGGCGCACGTGCGAACGGATGCCACGATGGAAGCACACCTCCTCGAATTTCTCATTCGGGCTATGCACCTGGTCATCATCCAGCCCGAACCCGACCAACAGCGAATCGAGGCCAAGAATAGTGCGCAACGACGTCACCACCGGGATCGACCCGCCGCTGCCCATCAGCACGGCGGGCTTGCCATATTCCTCGGCCAGGGCGGCTTGCGCGGCGCGCACATGCGGACTGTCGACATTGACCTCAATTCCCGGCGCGCGGGAGAATGAAGCGAAACTGGCCGTCGCACCGGGTGGCAACCGGTCGTTGATGAACTGACTGAACTGCTGCATCACTTCATCGGGGTCCTGGTTCGGCACCAGGCGGAACGATACCTTTGCCGATGCCTCCGATGCGATCACAGTCTTGCTGCCGGCCCCGGTGTAGCCGCCCCAGATGCCATTGCATTCCAGCGTCGGGCGGTACCACATGCGTTCCAACGGCGACCGTCCGTGCTCGCCGGCGAGCGCGGGCA
>DAICYU010000382.1 GCA_027311485.1 Acetobacteraceae bacterium | reverse complement strand
GTCTTGCCGACACCGGCCGGGCCCTCGACCAGGATCGGCTTCTGCAGGTGATGCGCCATGTAGATCGCCGTCGCGATCTGGCGACTGGCGATGTATCCGGCCTCTCCCAGGCCCTGTTCGACAGCATCGATCGATCGCAGGGAGGTCGCCTCCCGCGGCAAGGCGTCGTTCACATCCGGCTCCAGCTACTGTTCAGTAACCCGGATCGCATCGCCATCGCCGAATGTCAAACACGTCACAGCTCAATCACCCCGCCCCGTAGCCCCTTTGCCACCGCCTCTGCTCGGCTGGTCACGTCCAGCTTGGCGAACAAGGCCTCCATATGGAACTTGATCGTGTGGATCGAGATGCTCAGCCGGCGCGCCATCGCCTTGTTGCTAAGTCCCTCCCCGATCAGCGCCAGGATCTCCCGCTCCCGCGGGGTTAGCAGCGGCAAGTCGTCGACGGCGGCGAAGACCCGCGCCTCCGGCAGGCCGGGGGAGCGGACCAGCAGGCCCGCGGCGACCGCCCGCAAGCCCAGGTCCAGTTGCTGCCCGGTGGCACCCGGCGCCAGCACACCCGCCGGGGTACTGCCGGCCGGCAGCGTCGAGGCTAGCACCAGCACGGGCGCTTCGGCCTCCGGCAGCGGCTGGATACCGTCGCATAGCTCCACATCCGGGGTGTCGTCGGTGGCGACGTGCCCGCCACCCTGCAGCATCGCCGCCAAGCCACGGCGGCGCAGCGGATCGGTGGCGTGGATGCGCACCCGCAGGCCTGTTGCCGCCGCTGTCACCGGCGTCGCGGTCACGGGCGCCGCTGTCACGGGCGCCGCTGCCACCGGCGCCGGCGTGACTGGGGATGGCGTCACGGGCGCCGCGGTCATCAGGGTCGCCGTCATCAGGGCCGCCGTCATCGCGGCCGAGCCCCGACGGTGACCGTGATGGTATGGGTCTCACCGGCGCGCAGCATCCGCAGCGTTACGGCCTGGCCGATCCGCTCGGCACCCAGCAGGTGGGACAGGGCGCGCAGGCGGGTGATCGGCGTGTCATCCAGGTCCAGCATGATGTCGCCCGGCAGCACGCCGGCGGCCTCGGCCGGGCCGGCGCTTCCCAGGCCGACGACCATCAATCCGCTGTCCCGCCCGGCGGCCTGCCTCAGGCTCTCCGGCACCATCACGGGCTGCAGGCCAACGCCCAGCCAGCCGCGCGGAATGCTGCCTTGGGCCAGCAACGGATCGATGATCCGCGCCAGGGTGGCGGTTGGGATCACCAGCGTGCGGCGGCGCGGCCCGGCGGTGGACATGCCGATCAGCTCACCAGACGGGGACAGGACCGGCCCGCCCTCATCACTGCCGAGCCGGGTGTCGAGGCGGATGAGCGAGTCGATGCGGCCGCCGGCCATGCTGTGCCAGGCGTCCCCGACCGCGTGCACCATGGCCAGTCGTGCGGTCGCGGCGCCGGCATCGTCGGCGCCCACGACCAGGGTGAGGCTGCCGACCCGAGGCGTTTCAGCCGGCCCCGGCAGCGTAGTGTCGGGAAGCGGCGCGTCCAGCTTCAGGACGGCGACGTTGGTGCCGGGATCGCGGCCGGCGAGGGTCGCGTTGAACGCCCGGCCGGCATGACGGACCTGGAGCGCCTTGGCGTCCTCGGGCAGCATCTGCTCCGACGCCACCACGACATCGGGGCGCCACAGGATGCCGCTGGCGGGCCGGCGCCCGGTGGCGACGCTGACGACGGCCCCGGCGGCGGCGGCAACCCGGTCAGCCAGGGTGACGGAGAGCTGTTCAATCATGTCCATGCGTTGAAACCTTCCTTGCGTGCCGCCACTGTGCGCCCGCCACCGCCGCCTGGGCATCGGGCGGATAACCGGGACGACGCCTCGCCAGTTGGCCGGGCCGGGTCGCCGCGAATCCTGAACTTACCGACACATTCAGCAACCCGTTGCCGCCCCGGCCGCTATGTCGGCGCAACGGGGAGTGACGAGCATGGCAAAGGTCGTAGTCATAACGGGCGCGAGTGCCGGGGTGGGACGTGCGACGGCACGGGAGTTTGCACAGCATGGTTGCGACATCGGGCTGATCGGGCGCGACCCCGAGCGGCTGGAGAAGGCCGCCGAGGAGATGCGCGGGCTGGGAGTACGGGCCTTGGCGGTGCCGACCGATGTGGCCGACGCCGACGCGGTGGAAGCGGCGGCCGACCGGTTCGAGAAGGAATTGGGGCCGATCGACGTCTGGGTCAATAACGCGATGGTGACGGTGTTCTGTCCGGTGGCGGAGATGACGCCGGCGGACTTCAAGCGCTCGACCGAGGTGACATACCTGGGCACGGTGCATGGCACGATGTCGGCGCTTCGGCGGATGCGGCAACGGCGGCACGGGGCGATCGTCAATGTGGGATCGGCGCTGGCCTATCGCTCGATCCCGCTGCAGGGGGTGTATTGCGGGGCGAAGTCGGCGATCCGCGGCTTCACCGACAGTTTGCGGTCGGAGATCATCCACGACAATGCGGGCGTGCACCTGACCATGGTGCACCTGCCGGCGGTGAACACGCCGCAGTTCGACTGGGCGCTGGACAAGCTGGGCCGCCAGGTGCAGCCGGTGCCGCCGATCTTCCAGCCGGAAGTGCCGGCGCGGGCGATCTACTTCGCGGCGTTCCACAAGCGGCGGGAGGTATGGGTCGGCTTCCCGACCGTCATGGCGATCATGGCGAACCGGATCGCGCCGGGACTGGCGGACTGGTACCTGGCGAGCAGCGGCTACAGCGGGCAGATGACGTCGGAACCCAAGGCGGCATCCGCGCCGGACAACCTGTACAACCCGGTCAAGGGCGACTACGCGGCGCACGGGCGGTTCGACAACAAAGCTCGGTCGGCAAGCTGGGAGATGTTCACCAGCCGACACCGGGATGCGGTGGCGGTCGGGCTGGCGGGGCTGGCCTTCCTGGCGGTGCGGGGGTGGCTGCGTAAGCGCGCGTAGCGGCTATTTTTTTACCTCCTTTGCCGCCCGGCGCAGCAGGTAGATCGACAGCACCATCACCAGGATCAGGCCACCGAGCACGCCGAGCTCGATCATCGCGGCCTGGAACGCGGCGTGGTGCTCGGTTGCGGTCTGACCAGTGGTCCGGGCGGATTCCAGGGTGATGACCAGCACCCGGCGGATGGAGGCGATCAGGCCGACGACCAGGAACGGCTCACTGGTCAGGCTGCCGGAACTGATCGACACCCGCACGGTGTGCAGGATTTCGGCGAGCATGAGGACGAACAGCAGGCGATCGACGATCTCCAGCAGTGTATCGCCGCCGCCCTGGTGGACGGCGCCATCCCAGAACAGGCCGATGGTGCTGATCAACGCCAGGATGGCGGTGAGGGACAGCACGATGCCCAGCACGATGTAGATCGCGTGCTCGACATCCAGGAACAGCCGGCCCGACAGGCGCAGCGCCCGGCTGGCTTCCAAGGCGGGCGGTTCAGCCACGTCCATGGATGTAGGACAGCAGGTTATCGGCTTCGTGCTCATGCCGCTGGATGCGGGCCTTCACGACATCGCGAATGCTGATAATGCCGACGAGATCGCCGTTTTCCAGCACCGGCAGGTGGCGGAAATAGCCCTGGTCCATCATCTCCATGGCTTCTTCGATGGTGGTTTGCGGCGTGGCATAGGCGACGGCACGGGTCATGATTTCCTGCGCCTGCAAGGCGTGCAGGCCATCGGGGCGGGCGGCCACGGCCTTGACGACATCGCGTTCGCTGACGATGCCGGCGACGCGTTTGTCCTTATCCATGACCAGGACGGCGCCGATCCGGCGGGAGGCAATGATCCCGGCGATTTCCTGCACCTTGGTGGTGGGCTGGACCGAGATGACGTCCCTGCCCTTTTCCCGCAGGACGGATGCGATGGTCATGACGCGTTGTCTCCCCATGTTTACGACTACTATTGGGGACAATACGCAAAATTACCAGAGCGACGGTGGCGCCACGGGTGATGGCGAAGCGGATGGCAGGGGCGACGGCATCTGGCGACGCTCAGGCCGCCGGGCGCTGGCTGGCGGTCAAGCCGCCGGGCGCTCGGTTGCCGCCATTTCGGCGAAAATGCCGGCAAGGGCGCTGTCACGGACGCGCTTGACGGGGCGTGGCGGCGCAGCAGCGGGCGGCGGATTGGCTAGGCGGTTCTTGCAGGCGTCAAACGTGGCCTTGGCCTGCTGGATCATCGCGTCAACCTGCGCGTCCGTAAGGTCGTCAGCCGGATGGACGGTCGGCGCTGTCGCGGACGGGACGTCACAGGCGAGGCGGCGGTTCAGGGCGGTCATGTTCCCGTGCGCGGCGCGGTTCATGGCGTTGGCACAAACGCGATAGCGCAGGCGGAGCGTGGGCGAGAGGTCCCCTTCCACCGATTGCGCGAGGGTGTCGAGGGCGGCCATACCGAACGCGAGCGCCAGGGCGGCGTGGAGGATTTCGACACGGGTGCGGCCGCCATAACTCTGCAGTGTCTCGACAATATCGGCCGGCAAGCCGGTCCGGTCACGGTCGAGAAGGCTGAAATGCGGCAGCAGAGCGAGAAGAACATGCTCCATGAACGGATTGGGATGGTATGGACTGGAGGACGACATGGGCGGGTTCCGGCCGATTGTTTACGTTGCGTTCTCTACCACAGGTTGTAGAACTAAACAAGAACATTGCGTGCGCAGCTAGCGCGACCCAGAGGCTCGTCATCCTGAATTTCGCCCCGATTCGCGACGCCGACCCTTTGTTTTCAATGGCCT
>DAICYU010000381.1 GCA_027311485.1 Acetobacteraceae bacterium | reverse complement strand
TTCCAGCCGGCGAACATAGCGCTTGCGCATTCCCGATATCACGCGATCGGGCAGCACAAGCCCTACAACGGCTGCGAGCAGAGGGAGCAGGTCTTTGGCCGTGGCCGGCAGCGGCAGATTGTCGCGCGTCAGCAACGTCAGCACGAGCAGACCGACGAAGGCGAGGATCTTTGCGCCAATAAAGACGCCGATGCCTTGTGAGCCACGCAGACCTGCGGACGCGAGTGTCACCTCCAATTCCGCAAGTGTCTTGGCGGGGAGAACACCGCTGTGGAGCACGGCTTGACCGACGACAGCCATGAGACGTACGGCAGCCTGACGAAAATCCGCTGTGTTGGGCGCCTTTTTGGAGGTTGGCGGGATGCCTTGAATCATCAGGACACGGGCCGCGAGGCGCTCCTGGCGGCGAAGCGAACGCAGCAGCCAGTAGGATGAGGTCGCTATCAGCGTTATGAACGCGAGGCTGGCGGTAATCAGGATATCGGGGGTCATGTCAGCGACAGGGCGCGCTGGAACATCATCCGGATGGTCAGCAGGCCAAGCCCCAACGATATGCCTGCCGCTGCGAGCATCTTGTGTCCCAGGGGTTCATCAAACAGAAGCCCCATGTAGTGCGGGTTCATGATCCACAGAATCAATCCGGCCATGAACGGAAGTGCCGTCAGCACGATCGCGGTTGCCTTGGCTTCCGAGGACAGCGCCTTGCCTTTTTCAGCAATGGCGACGCGTTTGCGAACGACATCGGCAAGGTTGAGCAGCGTTTCGCCCAATGCCCCGCCGGTTTGGTTCTGCAGGGACAGGGCGGTTGCGAAGAAGCTGTATTCAGGCAGATTGCAACGCTGGGCCATGGCGGCGACGGCGTCTTCCAGCGGTGTACCGAATGAGACCTGATCGACCAGCTTGACAAATTCCGTTCGGCTTGGTTCCGGCGCATCCCGGGTGGCGACGCGCAGCGCTTCCAACACGGGCATGCCGACCCGCACCGCGCGCACGATCTGATCGAGGATGTCTGGCAACTGCACCACAGCCTTGCGTTTGCGGCGCTTTTCCATCCAGCCAAACACTTGCCGGCTCAGGATCACCCAGGCGGCCAGCAGCGCCAGATAAGACGCATTGCCGACCAGACCGTGGGCTGCCAGCTGCGCCAGTTTTGCCGCCCCGAGAGTCGCCGGCAGCACAATCCACCACGGCAATCGATAATGTCCAACCTGTTGCAGATCCAGCCCGAAGATCATTGCGCCAGTGCTTGTCAAGGACCGTGACCTGCTGCGTCTCGTCGGGGTGAATGCCGATATATGCACCGTGCGGGCTGGTTTTTTCGGGTGGCTGACCGATAGAAGCCGGGCCTTCCGCTGATCGCCCGCTTTCTGTGCTTTATTAACCAGATAGGCGCTGATGAAGAGACCAAACAATGACACACAAGAAGTAAACAACAGCCAGAAAAGTACGTCGGGCCTCATTGGGCTTCATCCAGAGCTTGTCTCCAGGCTTGTTCGAGGCCGAAATAATGGAGTTGATTTTGGTTGGCCGGCGGCAGGCGGTTGACCTTGTAAGTCCCAAACAGCTTTCCCTGCGCGTCCTCGCCTTCGACCTCAAAGCGGAAGACATCGTTCAGCGTAATGACATCGCCTTCCAGCCCGCATACTTCTGTCACCTGGGTGACCCGACGTCCGCCATCCCGCTGCCGTTCAACCTGTACAATCAGGTCCACCGCACCGACAATCTGGGTTCTGATCGCTCGTGGCGGCAGGCCCAGGTTGCCCATCTGAACCATGTTTTCGACACGGACCAGCGAATCGCGGGTGTTGTTCGCGTGGATTGTGGACATGCTGCCGTTATGGCCGGTGTTCATGGCCTGTAGCATGTCGAATGCTTCAGCGCCGCGGCACTCACCTATAATGATACGATCGGGGCGCATCCGTAGCGCATTGCGGACCAGGTCGCGCTGGGTGACTTCGCCACGCCCCTCCAGGCTGGGCGGACGTGTTTCCAGCCGCACGACATGCGGCTGCTGCAATTGCAGTTCGGCGGTATCTTCAACGGTGACGACGCGCTCTCCTGGGTCGATCAGGTTTGACATCGCATTCATCATGGTTGTTTTCCCGGAACCGGTACCGCCTGAAATGATCACGTTCAATCGGGCGCGCGCCGCAATCTCCAGGATTTTGGCAACCGATTCCGTCAACGCCCTCCACTCGATCAGCTTGGCAAAGCTGACGTTCTTCTTGCCAAACTTTCGGATCGTGACATACGGCCCATCGAGGGCGAGCGGCGGAAATACAATATTGACGCGGGACCCATCCTTCAGCCGCGCGTCTGCCATCGGACTGGACTCGTCCACGCGGCGCCCGGCACCGCTGGCGATACGGTGACAGATATTCACCAGATGGCTGACATCGCGGAAGCGAACATGTGACAGCGTCACGCGACCGCTACGCTCGATGAAAACCCGGCCCGGACCGTTGATCATGATTTCGCTGATCGAGTCGTCCTCAAGCAATGGCTCAAGCGGACCCAGCCCGATGATGTCGTCCACCAATTCGTGGGCGAGTTTGCGCTGCTCCCGGGCGTTGAGCTGAATGCGCCGGTCATTCGCGGTTTCAGCAATCAACCGCTCGACGTCCACGGTCAGGCGCTCGACAGGCAGGGCCGCGACTGCGGATGGATCGAGCCGCGTCAGGCACATGTTCCGCAGTTCCAAAATTGCCTTTTCCGGCAGGTCCTGAGGCGGGACAACCGTGTCCACCGTTTTTTCCGCCGCGGGCGCCGGATCTGCGTCGGGCGCGGCATTCTCAGTCTCGGCCGTTCGACGGCCGAATGACGGGAAGATGGCGTTCATTTCCGTGCTCTCGAGAAGGGCCAGGACAGGCGCCGTTTTGCTGTCTGCGTGCTGGCATGCGTCATATCCGCCGAATCGAGCAGACCGGTGGAGGCAACCTGGCGGGCAAGTTCAACGATCCCCGCCCGAAAGCCGCTGGAGCCGGCAATGGCCGGTTCACCCATCGTTGCGGCCGCACCCACCTGGCGTGGCTGATCGGGGATGACGATGTCGACCTTCATCTTCAGCGCTTCCTCCACCTCCTTGCGCGTCAGACCGCCCGGCAATCCGTTACGATTGAGCAGCACGATCGGCCGCGGCGTCTGGCTGGGGCCTGCCGGCAGTGCCAACAGGCGAAGCGTGTCGCGCACGGCTGGCAGCGTCGGCTCCAGGACAAGCACACGCTGATCCACGACGTCGAGCAGATCGCGATACAGCGGCTGAAGTGTCGGCGGCACATCGGCAACAATGAAGTTGTAGCGTTTGCGCAGCGCGCTCATGAGCGCGTGTGCGGCCACCGGGGCGGCGCGAAACGGCGTGGTGAGCTTCTCCTCGCTTGCCAACACGTGCAGTCGGTCGGCGGCCAATTGCGCCGCTCGTTCGGCCAACACCGTGTCGATCCGTTCCGGCGCTTCCAAGGCCATTCGCAGGCCGGAGCCTGGCTGCACGTTCAACAGCAGCGCGGCGGTGCCAAGGTGGATATCGGGATCCAGCAGCACGGTATGCCGGCGCATCGTTACGCCCAGATGCCAGGCGAGGTTTACCGCGACCGTGGTGCTGCCGACGCCGCCCCGAACGCCGGTGATGGAAATCCCGCGCCGGCCCAGCGCTGATGACCCGTTGAACGCACCGCCTTCCAGGAACCGCAGGAAGTGACGGGCAACGGTGTCACGGGTGAGCGGTTTTGCCAGATACTCCGCGACCCCCAGGCCACGTGTAACCTCCCGATAGAAATCCAGATTGCCGGTTTCGCCGATCACCAGGACGCAGGCGTCCGGTTCAACAACGTGCGCCAGATCGCCAAGTGCGCTCAGCGGCTGGTCTTCATTGCTGACATCAATGATCAGCACTCGCGGCGTAACCTGTTTCTTCATCGCGGCAATGGCTGCCCGGACGCCGCCACGACGAAAATCCAGAGCCTCGTCGACGGTATCGGCCAGTCCCTCCCGCAGGGCCTGCTCCGAGCGGGCATCCGCGATGAATCCGATCACATGAGGACGATCGTAACGGACCGAGACCGCCTCGGCTGATCCTCGTCGGTCTTCCACCGGCACGGCGGCGGCGGGCGCACTCATGATGTTATTGCCCACCCGTACCGCCGGCCCCACCCGCGGCGGATGCGGTAGCACTCGATTGGCCGCTGCCCTGGCCGGATGCCGAGGAGGCAAGCGGCTGCAACTGGCCGGTCCAGATATGTTCCACTGCCATTTCAGAAGCTCTGGCACTCTGCGTCGGGGCGTTGCGGCCGGCTATCAGATCCCTTGGGTTCACGACCATGGCCGCGATATTGGCAGCATTGGCCCCGGTCGGTTGCCAGACATCGGTTCGCAGATAGGGGTCCCGGTCCGCACACCCGGCCAGGCCGACCAAGGCCGACAGCAGGAAGCAATGATGCGTGCACCGATTCATGGCAACCTCACTGCACAACGAAACCGGCGCTTCCGGGGATACGCACGGGCACCGGCGGTTCCGTTGCCGCGACCTGACGCATCAGCAGCAGGCGTTCGATATCCGGCGGGGAGCGATAACCATCGGTCGGCAGGTGAAGCGCGGCCGAGCTGATGACCGGCCGGACGATGTATGGGGTGACGACGATAACCAGCTCGGATTCCTGCTTCTGAAACGCGGTGTCCCGGAACAGGGCGCCGAGCAGGGGGGTATCGCCGAGACCGGGTAGCCCGCTTGCGTTGTCCTGCGTGGTCTGCTGCA
>DAICYU010000380.1 GCA_027311485.1 Acetobacteraceae bacterium | reverse complement strand
CATCAGCATCAGGCCGACGCCCAGCACCCACCGCTCCCCAAACCGCCGCCCAAGCAACCCGAGCGGCAGCGCGGCGACCACCCCCAGCAACATGTAGGACCCGATCAGGCTGCCAAGCTGCGCGTAGCTCAGGCCAAAACGCGGCACCAGGTCGGGCGCCAATGTGGCAACGGTCTGGAACTGGTAGCCGAATGCGACGCGGCCGATAGCCAGCGCGGCCAGGATCACCCAAGGGCGAGCGGTCATACGTTTCCTCTGTCAGTCGACCGGTCTGCGCCGGGGGCGCGTCAATCTAGGCCGTTTTTATCGAAAAAGTCAGGTGCAGCGGAACGCCGAACGAGAGAAGGTCCCTCTGCAACAGGGATTTGCCTGTCATGCAGAAGAATCCCCAACGCCAGGGCGTGAAGCTCTGTTCGACGATGCCCGTATTGGAGGCCCGGCGGTGGTCGCCGCGTTTGATGATGGTCACACGTGACGATGGTCTCATCGCCCGGGACGGCGAAGCCCGTCTCCAACCAGGGACGCCATCCGGCAGCGCAGGCTGAACGGCATTTGCGTCGGCACGACGATATCGCCGGCTGGTTGGTCCGGCGCCATCTCAATTCCTCGAGAGGCATGATTTCCTGCTGCCCGATACCGCTGTCGACGGCGAATTCAGGCCGCTCAGACGCCTACTTGCACATGGGATTCCTGAATGACCCGTGCTACTTTTCTATGCCGCTCAGCCGCACAGCCCAGCCTGGTTTTGGCACAAACGTAACAATACAGTGCCACTTCGAGAGACGGAGATTTACGCAGCTTCTCTGCATGGAGAGGAACGCTACATGACAACCAGAATTCTTGTTGCGCTGGCCATCATGGCCGCCGTGCCATCAACTTTCTCTGTTGCCTACAGTGCGCCGGCAAGCAGTGCCCCTCCAAGCAGTGCCTCGGCAAAAAATGCCTCCACAAAAAATGTCTCAGTGAGCAATGTTCCTGATGCCTTCTCTGTCGAGTGGAAGGGTAAACATCCATGCAACAAGCTTTATGAAGACGCCGAAATACGCGTTGGACTTTGCACGTTTCCACCCGGCGCGGTTCACTTGTGTCATTCGCACCCCGCCGATCTCGTCTTTACGATTGAAGGGGGAAAAGGGCAGGTGCGGAACGCACAAGGCAAGCGAGACATTGAGAGCAAGGCAGGAAGCTTTTTTAGCAACCCGCCGGTCCCGTGGCACGAATTTACTAACATTGGTAACACGACGACCAGTTATTTGATTGTAGAAAAGAAATACCAGCCAGCCGCACCTGCCGGCCCGGATGCTTGCAAATAGTCGGCAGGTAACGCCGGGGCCGGTTGGCGATTGGCGGTCGCTCGACCCCGACACGATCGGCAGCGGGTGCGTAGGCTGCGCAGCTATTCAGGCGCGACGGCGACGGGTGCCGCCGCGCCCGTGTGTGTTCGCGACCGGCTGTCAGCGCCCCTGCAAGCGATCCGCGAAGGGGGGAAACGTCAGCAGCAATCCTAGCGCCAGCATGGCAAAGGACGCGACGGTGACCCAGCCGAGCGGGATGGTGCGATCACGCCAGCGGCGGCGAAGGGCACGCCACGAGGCCAGCCAGACAATGATGGTCAGCGTCGTGACCCCGGACAGCGGCCCGCTGGGCGGCCAGATGCTCAGCACATGTCCCACCGGCGCGAAGGCATCGCCCGCCAGCGCGAGCACGCCGAGGGTCGCAGACCCGATGCCGGCGGCCAGGATGGCGGCGGCCCCGCGGCCATTCGGCAGGCTGGCGTCGGAAGACAGGTCCTCGCTCATGCTATCCCCGCGACAGTACGATGGTCGCCCCGCCATGCACCGGAGCATATTTGTTCAGGAAGGCGCCGAAAAACCCGGCCACCGCGGTGGACAGGAAGGCCGCGGCGGCGAAGCCGAGCACCGCGTTGCGCAAGGTGCGATGCCGGGCGAGCTGCGGGCCGTAGGTGATGAAGATGTAGGCCACCATGGTCATCGCGATCGGCGTGAACCACGCAATGTGTTCCTTCCACTCCATGCCGAGTTCATGCCATCCGGCGGTGCGCGGGCTGGAAACCAGGAGCGCCCGCGGATAGCCCGACAGATCGGTGGTTCCGGCCGGTGGCACGGCGCGGTACCAGGGGTAGATGAGGTAGGTGCCGGACAGCACGGTCAGCCAGGCGAGGGCCGCCATGCTGACCAGGTAGAAGCGGAACATCCGCCTGTCCCACCGGCTGACCTGCCATCCCGGCCCGGCCACCGCGGTCGCGTAGATCACCCCGATGGCCCCGGAAAATGCCAGCATGAACAGCGTGCCGAAGCCCATGCCGTGCAGCACGGTAATCAGGTCGCGGGTGGAAATCTCCATTGCCGGCTCCTCCGGAGTGCCGCCGCTACTTCAGCGTCGCCAGATAAGCGATCAGGTTGGCGCGCTTTTCCGGATCCTTCAGGCCGCCATAGGTCATCTTGGTGCCGGGTATCATTGCCCGCGGCGCTTCCAGGTACTTGTCCAGATTCGCTTCGGTCCAGGTGATGTCCGCCTTTTCATTGGCGGCCGAGTAGCTGTAGCCGGGCACCGAGCCGGTCTTGCGTCCGACGACCCCGAACAGGGACGGACCGATCTTGTTCTGGCCCGGATTGACGCTGTGGCAGATCGAGCACACGTTCTGGAACACCGACTTGCCGGCCGCGGCATCGCCGGCGGCTGCAGCCGGGAGGGATGCCGCGATCAGCAGCAAGCCGCCGAAAGGGACCGCGAGAGCGGCCCGCGTGGGAAATGCGGTCATAAGCAATCTCCTGCTTTGCGATCGGCGCATATCGCCCGCCTGAGAGGGCGATACGTCGCCTGTGGTTTGGAAAGGGCCGATTTTCACGTCGGGCTGGGACGGCTATTCGTCCCATCCTTCGCTGCAAACGGGCCTTAGTGGGCGTCGGGCAGCTTGCTGCGCAGATACTCGCCGACCAGCAACACGGCCGGCTCCATGATTTCCAGATCAGTCAACGAATCCGCCAGGGCTGACTCGGCGAAATCCTGCACGTGCTGGTCATGCGCGCGCTGCGCCGCGGCGTGCAGCGCGCTCATGGCATCGGTGATCTTCGTGTGTTCCTGGAAAATCTGCTCGTGCTCGGCCTTGACCCGATCGACCATCGGCAGCGCCCAGGCCATATCCGGCGTCACCTTGCCCTGCGCCAGCATCGGCAGCAGGCTGAGCGGGGGCAGGATGTACGCTTCTTCGCGCTGGACGTGCGCCTTGTACAGCTCCAGCGCCTTTCGCGCCTCCTCACCGATCTGTCCGTGCCGGTGCGACAGCGCGGTCAGTTCAGCCATGGTTTGCTGATGCTCCAGCCGCTCCGACTGCGGGATGGGATGCTTGACGTCGGCGGTTTGCGCCTTGGCCGGTAGTGCGAGTGCGGCGGTCATCGCCGTTAGTGCCATCAGCTTCGTGGTTTTCGGATGCATGGCGTCTCTCCTGATATGAACGACGTTCCGGCGCTAGAAGATGGTCCAGGCGAACAACAGCAGCGTGTTGTTGTTCCCGGGGTTGGCTCCGGCACCGTCATAATTGTTCGTCGCGCCGTTAAATTGCGTATAGACTGTGTATTGGACACCGAGTTTCAGGTTCGCGAACGGGGCCCATTTGGACGAGTCCTTGCCGAATGGCACCCAGTCGGCTTCGACGATGAATTCGTTGCTGTCGGGCCTGTTGTTGGCGCTTGCGGCGCCGGCCAAGCCAAACAACACCGGATTCGGCGGCCCCCATGTCTTCTGCCACCCAACGCTCAGGCCATAGGTATTCTTATACCAGTACGACGTATTGATGCGGAACTGATCCAGGCTGTACTGGGATCCGGCAATACCCAGGGAGCCAGCCGATCCCTTCAGATTTTGGTCCTCGTGCGTGAAGATGCCCTGAACGGTGGCGGTGTTGGTGCCATCGCCCAAATACTGGTAGCTGGCATCGACCGCATAGTCCGTATAGTGGTCGAAGCCATAGATGGACGTCGCCTGATAAGGGACGCCGCTCGACGGGCTGGTGTCGGCATGCATGAACAGGGCACCGACATGGGCGGCGTTGTTGCCCCAGTCCCACTCATACGCAAGGCGGAGGTAAGGCGCCGGGCTTGTGGTGGCGCCGACGCCATAGTCGTTGCCGAACCGGGCCAGAAGATAAGGTCCAAACGTGCTGTAGGCACCGCCCTCAATATACAGCTTGTTATCATACCAGGCATAGGCGGTATAGCCGATGGCGTTGCCGGCCATGGCGCCGTCCAGGATGGGCGTGCCGACGGGAGTCGGCGCAAGCGCCGAGGCAATGTAGGGGAAACCCCATGCAAAAGTGGTATTATACGGGTCCTGCACCGTCGGCGCGTTGTTCAGCGTGGTGCCGACCCGCAGTTCCTTGCCGCCAAGGTCGAATGTCGTCGTGTACGGCCGCAGATCCACATTGTCGACATTCGCGGTGTTGTCCACATCCGTCCAGGTGAACTGCATCAAGCCACCGCTATGCTGGCCAAGATTGCCGCCAATGAAGCCGCTCACCTGATCGAGGGAGAAATTGTTATTCGCCGCGTAATGCTGCGGCGGGGGGTTCTGGCCCGTGCTCGTATTGGTGAACGAGCCGATCACCATCAGCGACAGCGGCACGTGGGAGGCCCATCCATCGCCACCGGTCTGCGTATAACCGCCGATCTTGAATGCACGGCCCAGCGGCGTGAGCTGTGGCCCGAAGGCGCCGATATGACAGGCGGTGCA
>DAICYU010000037.1 GCA_027311485.1 Acetobacteraceae bacterium | reverse complement strand
AGACACGGAGGCGCTCGCGCCGCTGGAAAAGGCGGTTGAACTCGCGCCCGGCAGCGCCGATCACCTCGTCGCCCTCGGCACGGCCCGGCTGCGGCTGCACGACGTGAAAGGCGCTGTCGACGCCTATGAAGCGGTGCTGCGTCTCGACCCGGATCGGGCCGAGGTGCGAGTCAATCTCGCCGCCTGCCTGCTGAAGCTGGACCAGCCACACGCCGCGATCGCGCATCAACAGTATGCCATCAAGGTCGCACCTGACGACCCGGTTTGCCACGCCGCGTTGGCGGCATCGTTGCGCGCGCTGGGTGACATCCCCGGCTCGGTTGCCGCCAGCCTGCACGCCGCGACTTTGGCGCCGGATTACCCGGAAGCCTGGCTACTGCTCGGGGCAAACCGCATCTCCCTCGGCCAGTTCAATGAGGCGGAAACCTGCTTCCGCACCGTCCTGGCGTTGGTGCCGAACTCCGGCGGCGCGCGCGCCGGCCTGGCCGCAATCGGCCGGGCTGGACATGACCAGGCGGAGATCGACACGCTTTCCGCGCGACTGCACGACGCGTCCGCGTCGCATTTCGACCGCATCTCCGCTGGTTTCGCCCTCGGCGCGATCTTTGATCGTGAGGCCCGCTATGACGATGCGTTTGCCGCCTACAAGGCGGCAAACGACCTTGTTTTGACGATCAGGCAGGCGGAAGGCCTGCGCTGGAACGTGGACAGCGCGGACCCGTACTTCGCCTGGGCCGCACAAACGTTCACGCCCGACCTGTTCGCGGCCGGCAAGAACCTGGGGAACCCATCCGACGTGCCGGTGTTCGTCGTGGGGATGCCCCGGTCCGGCACCACGCTGGTGGAGCAGGTCCTTGCCAGTCATCCGCACGTACATGGCGCCGGCGAACTCAGGCTGCTGCCGGAACTGCTGGCAACGCTCGACGGCGGCCCGGCGCACAGATCGCCATTGCAATGGGACGCGGACGCCGCCAGGACGTTGGCACAGGCCCATATCGACCGGCTGACCGCATACGATCCGGACGCCGCCCGGGTCGTCGACAAGCTGCCGGACAATATCCTGGCGCTTGGCCATATCGCCCTGCTGTTTCCCAACGCGAAGGTCATCATCTGCCGGCGCGATCCGCGCGATGTGTGTCTCTCGTCCTACTTTCAGTATTTCGGCGATGGAAATGCCTGGAGCTACGATCTGGAGGCATGCGCCACCCGCGCGACGCAGATCGACACCCTGACCGAACTGTGGCTTTCGACACTGCCGCTTTCGATTACGGTCGTGAGCTATGAAAAGCTCGTCGATCACTTCGAGGCAGAAAGCCGGCGCCTGATCGCCTTCCTGGGGCTCGGGTGGGATCCGGCCTGTTTGGATTTTCACAAGCACGACCGGATTGTTTTAACTGCGAGCCACTGGCAGGTCCGACAGCCCCTGTACAAGACGTCCGCCGGACGGTGGCAGAACTACCGCCAGCACATCGGGCGCCTACTGGCAGCTTTGGGCCTGCCGGACGACGCACCGGACGGCTCCGCCACGGTAGACAAGTCGATATCCGCCGAACCGACCTATACAGGCCTCGTCGGTTTCGCGCGGGCATTGCTGCAAGCAAATATTTCGGATCGCGCCACCCAGGCGGCTCACCGCGCGATTGATGCCAATCCCCAGGACCCGGCGGGGCATGTCATCCTCGGCGTGGCCCTGATGCAGTCGGGCAAGCCGGAGGAGGCCGTCACATCGCTGCGGGAAGCCGTGCGTCTTGCGCCGGAATCGACCGATGCCCAGGCGAACCTCGCATCCGCCCTGTCGCGCAGCGGCGATCTGCCGGCGGCTGCCCAGGCGTGGCGGGACACGCTCAGGCTGCGCCCGGACGATGTGACAAGCCTTATTTCCCTCGGCATCATCCTGGTCGAGCAAAAGCTTGCCGGCGAGGCGGTTGTGCCGCTCCGCCAAGCGGTGGCGATCGACCCGGACAATCCGGAGACACATCATATCCTCTCGGTGGCCCTGCTGAACGATCAGCAGGCGGCCGAGGCCGAGGTCCCGGCCCGGGCGGCGCTCGCGATTGCCCCCGAAAATTCCAAGTATCTTATTGTTCTGGGCGAGATCCTTACGGCGCGCGGACGGTTTGAGGAGGCCGCGTCGGCCCTTCGGGCGGCGCTCGTTCACAACCCGTCGGCGACGCGCGCCCATTTCGGCCTGGCACGGATCGGCAAGCCTTCGGAACTGATGCAAGATATTCCGAAATTGCAGCATATTCTCGCTGATCCGGCCGAATCGATCTTTGACAGGATCGATGCGGGATTTGCGCTGGCACGGCTGTTTCAAAGCGCCAAGGATTACGACGCGGCGTTTGAAACTTGCGAAGCCGCCGGGAAGCTGGTGATCGGACGCCTTCGCGACAAAGGCGTGAGTTTCGACCTCGAACGGGTGCAGCGGGAGGTGAACCAGCTGATTGCGCTGTTCACCCCTGAGAAGCTCGCCAATACAAGGACCTGGGGCAACCCGTCGGACGTGCCTGTCTTCATCGTCGGCATGCCGCGGTCCGGCACGACCCTGACCGAACAGATCGTGGCAAGCCATCCGCGGGTTTACGGTCGCGGCGAAACCAAGGCCGTCGTCGACGCCATCGAGGCTTTGAACAAAGCCGCGGCGGACTCGGGAACCGGCGTATGGACCGCGACGAACGTCCGGTCGGCGGCGGATTCCCTGCTGCGGCAGATGCAGGCGCTGGACGCCAACGCGCTGCGGATCGTCGACAAACTCCCCGACAACCTGCTGAACCTCGGCCACATCGCGATGCTATTTCCGCGCGCCCGCATCATCTTCTGCCGGCGGGACCTGCGGGATGTCGCGATTTCCTGTTTCTTCGAAAACTTCAGCGACGGCGTCGAATGGTCATTCGACCTGACCGATATCGGCGCTCGCGCCTATCAGATGGAGCGGTTGTTCGTGCATTGGAAGCACGTTCTGCCGCTGCCGATGCTGGAGGTGCAGTATGAGGAGCTGGTCGCCGACCTGGAAGGACAGAGCCGGCGGCTGATCGATTTCCTTGGGCTGGAGTGGGACCCGGCGTGCCTGGCCTTCCACAAGACAGACCGGCAGATCATGACTGCCAGCCACTGGCAGGTGCGCCAGCCCTTGTATGCCAGTTCCGTCGGACGGTGGCGCGCCTATCGCAAGCATCTGGGGCCGATGATCGCGGCGATGCGGGGACTGGTTGCCGATGCGGATTAAGCAGTCGATGACCGCAGGGTGAGTTTTACGCCGTTCACGCGCCGTTCTATATATCGGGGGTGAAAGTCGAATCCCCCCTCCCCCCGGACTATCTCGCCCGCCTGAACCCCGAGCAGCGCGCCGCGGTCGAAACCGTGGACGGCCCGCTGCTGGTGCTGGCCGGCGCCGGCACCGGGAAGACCCGCGTCCTGACCACCCGCTTTGCCCATATCCTGCTGACCCGCCGAGCGTTTCCGAGTCAGGTGCTGGCGGTGACGTTCACGAATAAGGCGGCGCGGGAAATGCGGGAGCGTGTTTCGGCCATCCTGGGCGAACCCGCCGAAGGGTTGTGGCTGGGCACCTTCCATGCGCTGTGCGCGCGGATGCTGCGCCGTCATGCGGAACATGTCGGCCTGTCGTCGAACTTCACCATCCTGGACACGGATGACCAGAACCGGCTGCTGAAGCAGGTGATGGAGGCGAACCGGATCGACACCAAGCGCTGGACGCCGCAATCGATGATGGGCGTGATCCAGCGTTGGAAGGATCGCGGCCTGATCCCGGCGCGGATCACCGCCGCCGAGGACACGGATTTCGCCAACGGCAAGGCGCAGGCGATCTATGCCGGCTACCAGGACCGGTTGCGCGCCCTGAACGCGGCCGATTTCGGCGACCTGCTGCTGTATGTGACCGAGATCCTGCGCACGCAGCCGGACATCCTGGCCGATTATCACCGGCGCTTCCGCTACATCCTGGTCGACGAATACCAGGATACCAACCTGGTGCAGTACCTCTGGCTGCGCCTGCTGGCGCAAGGCCACCGCAACATCTGCTGCGTCGGCGATGACGACCAGTCGATCTATTCCTGGCGCGGCGCCGAGGTGGAGAACATCCTGCGCTTCGAGAAGGACTTCGACGGCGCGAAGATCGTGCGGCTGGAGTCCAACTACCGCTCCACCGCGCCGATCCTGGCCGCCGCGTCGGGGCTGATCGCGCATAACGAAGGCCGGCTGGGCAAGACGCTGCGGCCGGGCCGGACGGACGCGCAGAACGGTGAGAAAGTCACCATTGTCGAACTGTGGGATTCCGATGAGGAAGCCCGGATGGTCGGCACCCAGATCGAGGAACTGCGCCGCGAGGGGCATTCTCTGGCGGAAATCGCAGTGCTGGTGCGGGCTGGCTTCCAGACCCGCGCGTTTGAGGAGCGGCTGATCAACATCGGCATCCCGTATCGCGTCGTCGGCGGCCTGCGCTTCTATGAACGGGCGGAAATCCGCGACGCCATCGCCTATATGCGCGCCACGGTGCAGCCGGCCGACGACCTGGCGTTCGAGCGGATCGTCAATGTGCCCCGGCGCGGCGTGGGGGAGGCGGCGCTGCGGACGATGCACGAAACCGCCCGCGCCAACGGCATCCCGCTGTCGGTCGCCGCGGTACGGCTGGTGGAGACCGGCGGGTTGAAGGGCAAGGTGCGGGATGCCATCGGCGGGCTGCTGCGGCAGTTCGAGCAATGGCGGGCGCTGCTGGACACGGACGGGCATGTCGTCACCGTCGCCACGCTGCTGGATGAAAGCGGCTACACCGACATGTGGAAGCAGGACAAATCCGCCGAGGCGCCGGGCCGGCTGGAAAACCTGAAGGAACTGGTCCGCGCGCTGGCCGAATTCGAAAGCCTGGGCGGTTTCCTGGACCATGTGGCGCTGGTGACCGAGAATGAGGAAGCCAGCGACAGCGACAAGGTCAGCCTGATGACGCTGCACGGCGCCAAAGGGCTGGAGTTCGATACGGTGTTCCTGCCGGGCTGGGAGGAAGGGGTGTTTCCCAACCAGCGGGCGATGGATGAAAGCGGCAACAAGGGCCTGGAGGAGGAGCGGCGGCTGGCCTATGTCGGCCTGACCCGCGCACGCCGCCGAGCGATCGTGAGCCATGCGGCGAACCGGCGGATTTATGCGAATTGGCAGGCCAGCATTCCAAGCCGGTTCCTGGAGGAACTGCCGGACGCTCATGTCCAGCGCACCGGTTCGGCTGGCATGGCGCGGGATGCGCGGATCAGCAGCCTGACGTCCTTTCCCGGCCAGTTCCCGCTGACGGCGCAGCGGCCGCGGGTGATTGACGTGTGGGAACAGCCGGGGCGCCCGGCGCGCACCGACCGCATCCCGGTGGGCGCGCGGGTGTTCCACCAGAAGTTTGGCTACGGCACGGTGAAGGCCGTGGACGACGACAAGCTGGACATCGCGTTCGACAAAACCGGCGATAAACGGGTGCTCGACCGGTTCGTCGAACGGGCCTGACCGGGCCGGCGGCAAGGGCAGGAGAACGCGCCCTTTCGTACCGACCCCGCGTTGACTCCATAGCGGGGCCGGGGGAATTTTGCCCCGGCTGGGAAATCCCCGGTTGGGAAAGCCGTCGATCCGCGGGATCGGCGGACGGCGAGTCAAATGCAGAGGGAAAACCGATGAAGCTGATGTATGCGCCGGGCGCCTGTTCGATCGGCATTCATGTGCTGCTGGAGGAAATCGGCAAGCCGTATGAGGCGGTGCTGGTGAATCTGCGCGAAGGCGCGCAGTACAAGCCTGATTTCACAGCGGTGAACCCGAAATCGAAGGTTCCGACCCTGATCCGCGACGATGGCTCCGTCCTGACCGAATACCCGGCGATCGCCTACTGGCTGGCCCGGACCAACCCCTATGCGAACTTGCTGCCCGATGACATCGACCTGCAGGCCCGCGTCCTGGAACTGATCGACTATGTTGTTGCGACAGTCCACATGCAGGGCTTTACCCGCATGTTCCGCCCGTCCAACTTCACGCCAAACGCGGTTGATGAAGACACGGTGAAACAGCGCGGCCGCGACATCATGGAACGGGGCCTCGCGTTGCTGGCCGACGCCCTGTCTGGCAAGGAGTACGCAGTGGGGGCGTTCTCGATTGCCGACTCGGCGATCTTCTACCTTGAGTTCTGGGCGCGGCAGGTAGGTTTGACCCTGCCGCCGAACTGCGCCGCGCACCTGGACCGGATGCTGCAGCGGCCGGCGGTGAAGCGGGTCCTGCAACAGGAAGGGCTGGCCTGAGCGATGATGACTGCGGACCGGCTGAATCCGATCGCCTTCTGGTTCCTGCGCCACGGTGAAACCGACTGGAACGCGCAAGGCCTGTCGCAGGGCAATGTCGATATCCCGTTGAACGAAACCGGCTTGGCGCAGGCGAGGTCGGCGGCGCTGCTGCTGCGCAACCGCGGCGTGACGAGCATCCTGTCATCGCCGCTGTCGCGGGCGAAGGACACCGCCGACATCGTCGCGCGGGAGCTTGGGTTGCCGGTCGACGTGGATGAGGGCCTGCGGGAGGTGTCGTTCGGCGTGCAGGAAGGCAAGCCGATGTCGGAATGGTTCGCCGCCTGGGTGGAAGGGGCGCTGACTCCGTCGGGGGCGGAAAGCTTCGCCACCCTGACGACCCGGGGGGTTGCCGCGATCAACCGCTGCACGGTGCGGCCGCCGATGGTGCTGGTGGTCGCGCACGGCGCGCTGTTCCGGGCGTTGCGCGGGGCGATGGGGCACGAACCGAACGTGCGGACCCGCAACGGCGTCCCGATTATGTGCGAACCGCCGCGCAATGGCGCACCGGCATGGGAAATCAGCTACGCGGACTGATCAAACCGCTTGGCATCCACCCGCGAAACAGGGCATGGTCAATCCCGTCCCAGATACATGTCGCGGGAGAGTGCGGGGTGAAGCCCGCCGCCGAAGGCGCAACCGGCCCCCGGAAACGCTCAGGCACCCAGGACCGCGATGGGTAAGGGATCTCTGGAAAGCCGGGGCGTGTCCACAGCGCCCCGCACCGACGGAGTAAGGAGCCGAAGGCTCCGAATCTCTCAGGTACCGTGACAGAGGGGGGTCAATTCCACCGACATGTCGTCGGCGGATGGCCCTTACCACGGAGAGCCCTGTGGCGCAGAACGCACTGCCCGACGACCCAACGCCGGCCCCGCTGCACACCGTGCCGCTGGATGCCTGGCATCGCCGCCTAGGCGCCCGCATGGTCGCGTTCGCGGGCTACGCCATGCCGGTTCAATATGACCTGAGCGGCGACCTGGCGACCCGCTGCCGTGGCGGCGTCATGGCGGAGCACCTGCACACGCGCGCTGCCGCCGGGCTGTTCGACGTGTCCCATATGGGCCAGGCGATGGTCACCGGGCCGGATGTGGCGACCGCGCTTGAGCGGCTGGTGCCGGGCGACATCGCCGGCCTGAAACCGAACCGCCAGCGCTACACGCTGCTGACCAACGAAGCCGGCGGCATCATCGACGACCTCATGGTCGCCCGCCTGGACGCTGACCGGCTGTTCATCGTGGTCAACGCCAGTCGCAAGGAGACGGATTTCACGCATCTCGCCGCAAATCTGCCAGCGGGCGTAACGCTGCAGGTGCAGGAGGATCGCGCCTTGCTGGCGCTGCAAGGTCCGGCGGCAGCCCAGGTCATGGCCGGCCTGTCCGCCGAGGCCGCGGCGCTGCCGTTCATGGGCGTCGGCCGTTTCGCCGTGGCGGGGATCGACTGCCTGGTGTCGCGATCCGGCTACACCGGAGAGGACGGGTTCGAAATCTCGGTTCCAGCGGCGCAGGCCGAGGCTTTGGCGGACCGGATGCTGCAGGATGCGGCGGTGGTGCCGATTGGCCTGGGCGCCCGCGATTCGCTGCGGCTGGAAGCCGGCCTGTGCCTGTATGGCAACGATATCGACGAGCTCACCAGCCCGGTTGAGGCCGGCTTGACCTGGGTCATTGGCAAGCGCCGCAAGATGGACTGGGATTTCCCTGGCGGGCTGGCGATGCGTGACCAGTTGGACAATGGCGTGCCACGGCGGCGCGTTGGTATCCGGCCGGACGGGCGGACTCCGGCCCGGGCCCAGACGACCATCGTGGCCGATGATGGCACCGAGGCCGGGGTGGTGACGTCCGGCGGGTTCGGTCCGTCGATCAACGGGCCGATCGCCATGGGCTATGTCCGCAAGGACCTGGCCGATGACGGCACGAAGCTGAACCTGATCGTACGCGGCAAGACGATACCAGCGACCGTCGTGCCGCTGCCCTTTGTTCCCCATCGATACGTGCGTTGAAAAGGAAACGCCCCATGCCCAGCAAGAGTGCCGATAAACGATACACCAGAGACCATGAATGGGTGACGCTGGACGGCGACATCGCCACCGTCGGCATCACCGATCATGCCCAGGAGCAGCTTGGCGACCTCGTGCACGTCGAACTCCCTGAACTGGAGCGTGCCGTTGCGGAAGGTGAAGCGTGCGCCGTGGTCGAGAGTGTCAAGGCCGCGTCCGACGTGTATTCGCCGCTCGCCGGCAAGATCGTCGAGGTGAACGAGACGATCGTTGAAGACCCGTCGATCGTGAACAGCGACGCCGAGGGCGAGGGCTGGTTCTTCCGCATCGAACTCGATGAGACCGAGGCGTTCGAGGCGCTGATGGACCAGGACGCCTACGAGGAATTTCTGGAGACTCTGTAAGCCATGGATGAGTTGGCGGAACTTGAGGAAGCTGACGGATTCGTCCGCCGGCACATCGGCCCCTCGGAATCGGACCTGGCCGCCATGCTGCGTGCCGTCGGTGCGGCCACGCTGGATGATGTCGCTGCGAAAACGGTGCCATCGGCGATCCGGTCCAACGGGGCGCTGGAGCTTCCGCCAGCCATCGATGAAGCGGCGGCCATTAGCGAACTACGCGCCCTGGCCGACCGCAACGTAGTGCGCAAGTCGCTGATCGGCCTGGGATACCACGGCACCGTGACGCCGCCGGTGATCCTGCGCAACGTGCTGGAAAATCCGGGCTGGTACACCGCCTATACGCCGTACCAGGCGGAGATCGCGCAGGGGCGTCTGGAAGCGCTGCTGAACTTCCAGACCATGATCTGCGACTTGACCGGCATGCAGATCGCCAATGCCTCCCTGCTGGATGAGGCGACGGCCGCGGCCGAGGCGATGGCGATGGCGCACGCGGTCAGCAAGAGCAAGTCCGACGTTCTGGCGGTTGCCACCGACCTGCATCCGCAGACCCTGGCGGTGCTGGCGACGCGGGCGAAGCCGCTGGGGATCAGGCTGGTGCCGGTGGCGCCTGGGGACCTGACCGCGATCGGGGGCGCAAGCCCGTTCGCGCTGCTGTTACAATATCCCGGCACGACCGGGGCGATCCGCGACCTGTCGGAGGAAATCAATGCGGCGCACGAAGTCGGCGCGCTGGCGATCGTCGCCACCGACCCGCTGGCGGTGGCGCTGCTGACGCCACCCGGGGAGATGGGGGCGGACATCGTCGTCGGATCGGCGCAACGGTTCGGTGTGCCGATGGGTTTCGGCGGGCCGCATGCCGGGTTCTTCGCCACACGCGACGCATTCAAGCGGGCGATGCCTGGGCGGCTGGTCGGCGTGTCGCTGGATGCCGCCGGCCATCCGGCGATGCGGCTGGCGCTGCAAACGCGGGAGCAGCATATCCGGCGGGAAAAGGCGACCTCCAACATCTGCACGGCGCAGGTGCTGCTGGCGGTAATCGCCGGGTTCTACACCGTGTGGCACGGCCCGGACGGCTTGCGCCGCATTGCCCGCCGCGTCTCCCTGCAGGCACGGATGCTGGCCGATTGCGCCGTGCGGGCGGGGCTTCGGGTGCGGCATGACTCGTTCTTCGACACCATCGTGGTGGAAGGTGCGTCCGACCTGATCGAGCGGGCCGCCGCGGCCGGGTTCAACCTGCGGCGGGTGGACGAAACCGGCGTCGGCATCGCGCTGGACGAAACGGTGACGCGCGCCGACCTGGCGGCCTTGGCGGACGTGCTGGGCGCGCCGCTGGACAGCGCCGTGGCCAGCATTCCGGCATCACTGCTGCGCGGCACACCGTTCCTGCAACAGGCGGTGTTCTCTCAGCACCATGCCGAGCACGAGATGCTGCGGTATGTGAAGCGGCTGGAGGACAAGGACGTCGCGCTGAACCGCAGCATGATCCCGCTGGGATCGTGCACGATGAAGCTGAATGCGACGGCCGAGATGATCCCGGTGACGCTGCCCGGCTTCGCGGACATGCATCCGTTCGCGCCGGCCGAGCAGACCGAGGGATATCTGACGCTGATCCGCCGGCTGGAATCGTGGCTGTGCGCCGCCACCGGCTTCGCGGCGGTGTCGCTGCAGCCGAATGCGGGGTCGCAGGGCGAGTATGCCGGGCTGCTGGTGATCCGCGCGTGGCACGAGTCACGGGGCGAGGCGCATCGGGATATCTGCCTGATCCCGTCCTCGGCGCATGGCACCAACCCGGCGAGCGCGGCCATGGCCGGGCTGAAGGTCGTCGTCGTCGGCTGCGACCGGGACGGCAACGTCGATCTGGCGGACCTGCGGGCGAAGGCCGAAAAGCACGCCGATCGGCTGGCGGCGCTGATGATCACTTACCCGTCCACGCATGGCGTGTTCGAGGGTGCGATCCGCGACATCTGCGCCGTGGTGCATGAGCATGGCGGGCAGGTCTACATGGACGGCGCCAACATGAACGCGCAGGTGGGGCTGACATCGCCGGCCTCGATCGGGGCGGATGTGTGCCACCTGAACCTGCACAAGACGTTCTGCATTCCGCATGGCGGCGGCGGCCCGGGCGTCGGGCCGATTGGCGTGGCGGCGCATCTGGCGCCGTTCCTGCCGAACCACCCGCTGCGGGCGGATGCCGGGCCGGCGACGGGGATCGGGCCGGTGTCGGCCGCGCCGTTCGGCAGCGCGCTGATCCTGCCGATCTCCTACACCTATATCCGGATGATGGGGCCGGCGGGGCTGAAGCGGGCGACCGAGGTGGCCATCTTGTCGGCCAACTACATCGCGCAGCGGCTGCGGGATGCCTATCCGGTGCTGTACGCCGGCCCGGGCGGGATGGTGGCGCATGAGTGCATCATCGACTGCCGTGGCTTTGTCGCGGACACCGGCATCCAGGTGGAAGACATCGCCAAGCGGCTGCAGGATTTCGGCTATCACGCGCCGACCATGTCGTGGCCGGTAGCCGGCACGCTGATGATCGAGCCGACCGAGAGCGAGTCGAAGGCTGAACTCGACCGGTTCTGCGACGCGATGCTGGCGATCCGGGCGGAGATCGCGGCGATCGCGGCGGGAACGCTGGACAAGGTGGACAACCCGCTGAAGCACGCGCCACACACCGCGCAGGAAGTCACGGCGGATGTCTGGACGCATGCCTATTCACGGACCCAGGCGGCGTTTCCGCTGCCGTGGGTGGCGGCGGCGAAGTACTGGCCGCCGGTGAAGCGGGTGGACAACGTGTACGGCGACCGGAACCTGGTATGCACCTGCGCGCCGCTGGAGGCTTACGCGCAGGCGGCGGAGTAACCGCCGCTACTTGCACGGAGCCGATTTTCGGCGCCGGCGAACGACGCCGCCTGCAATTGGGGATGTGCAGGCGGCACGTGGCCGAGATTGGATGACGAAACCGAGCCTGTCACAGCATAGGGCGTGGCGCCGAGCTGGCGGCACGGAGCCTGATGACGTTCAGCTTCATCGCCTCTGTCGGTGAACACGACGAAGACCAGCCAGCGGCGCAGGGCCGAGCGGCTGGCCGTTGCTGTGCCTGCGGGATGCAGGAACCCGAAGTAGCCGCAGGTCGAGGCAGGCGCTCAAACTTGTGAATTGCCAGTATCAGCCCCTTCACGGACGCTCACATCGGCTATTTTTACCTGCCACATTTTTAGTTCGTTTTAGGTTCAAGGCGGCGCAACAGGAAGGAAGCCGTCAACGTGGAAACCGATCAGGTCTTCCGGGGCTCCATCCCCGCCTTGTACGACCGATACCTCGGGCCAATGATTTTCGCGCCGTATGCGCATGATCTGGCGGCCAGGCTGGCGGACCTGCAACATGGCCGCGTGCTCGAAACCGCCGCCGGAACCGGTGTGGTCACGCGCACACTGGCGGCCGCCCTGCCCCAGGACGTTGAGATCGTCGCAACCGACCTGAACCAGCCAATGCTCGACCATGCGGCGAGCCAACTCCCGTCCGGCCGGGTCAGTTGGCGGCAAGCGGATGCCCATATGCTGCCGTTCCCCGACAGCATGTTCGACGTGGTGGTGTGCCAGTTCGGAGCGATGTTCTTCTCGGACAAGCCGCGCGCCTTCGCTGAGGCCGCGCGCGTCCTCAAGCCGGGCGGGCGTTTCCTGCTCAGCGTCTGGGACCGCATCGAGGAGAACGAGTTCGCGGATGTTGTGGTGAAAGCAGTCGCGGCGCTGTATCCGCATGACCCGCCGATGTTTCTGGCGCGTACGCCGCACGGACACTCCGACACTGGGCCCCTGGAGGCGCAACTCCGAAACGCAGGGTTCGGCACGACGAGTGTCGAAAACCTCACGCGTGAGAGCACGGCGCTCGACGCGCTCTCGGTGGCCATCGGATATTGCCAGGGCACGCCGATGCGCAACGAGATCGAGGCCCAGGGTGCGGAGGCCCTGGCCGCGGCAACCCAGGTCGCCACTGAAGCGATCGCGGCACGATACGGCTCCGGCCCAGTTACGGGCCGGATCAGGGCCTACGTGATTACGGCCACACGTTAGCTCCGCGCGAAGGTGTCTCTTGGTTCCTTGAAGGGGGACAGCCTTATGGTCGCACCCCGGACTATGTCGGCCCGTCCGGTCGGTGATGTCCCCGACACCTTCGTTCATACCGAGCGGAGATGGCTTTCCATCGAGGGTCAGGGGTACGCCGTGTCTGGAGTGGCGACAAGCCGCGTTTCACGCTTGGCAGCAGGGCTGGCAGGGCAGCCGCCTGACTTCCAGTTTGCCTATGTTCTTGTTGATAATTCGGGCATAGAGGCTCGCCCGGTCATGCCCGGCACGAGCGTAAGCGGCTGAGCGTGACATCGCGGATCCCCGCGACGGGCGCCGCGTACGTCTCTCACGACCCTCAAGCCATCACGGCCTAATAGATGTTGGTTCAGCACCAGTGAGCCCGTGGCGTTATCTGCAGCCCCGGGGTGCAACGGGGCATCAAAGACGTTCCGCGATCTGCCGCAAATGGTCCTGGCCGCTGAAAAACACCGCGAGAATTGTAACCTCGGCCTGGCTGTCGTCGACTTCAAAGTAATAGACGAAGCTTTTATCCGTCACATGGCGGATGCCATCTTTCAGGTCGGGATGCATCGTGCCGCGGTGAGGATAAGTGGCAAACGTCAGCATATAGTCGAATGCTTCCCGGATTCGACCGGTCGCCCGCTCTACCGCGGTTGCCCGGGTGTCTCCGAACTCCTGATAAGCCCTAACCAAATGCTTCCGGATGGCGGATAGGTCGTGCGTGACAGATGCTGCGCGACGAACGGCATAACGGCGCACGTTCTTAGCTTTCGCGCTCCACCGCCGCGAGGAAATCCTCGGCACTGGCTTCCATGGGCACGATCACGCCGGCCCGCCGCCGATCGATCAGTGTTTGCAACGCCTGGATTTCTGCATCATGGATCTCATTCTCTCGCCGCAGCATTTCCAACCCGCGTTGGAGAACAGCGCTGACGCTGGCGTAGCGCCCCGTCACCACCAAGGCGCGGGCGTAGGCATCCTGTTCATCGGTCAGCGAAACCGAGGTCTTGACGGTCATTGCCACCTCCGGCCAGCCTTATACTACCAAGTCGTACCGGCAGCAATACTGACATCGGGCGTGCGCCTGCAGTGGCAACTGCCCAGCGGTGACGGCGGAGGGGCATTACGGCTCTGCGCGCCCTCACGGGCGCGCGATGTTGTTCATTCCACAAAAATCTTCCCGGCGAGACCGGCACATAACGCCGGCCTGGGGTGGACGTCGTGCCCCGAGGATCAGGTATCCTTCAAAGCATCCAGAATCGCGTCGCGGGCGGCGGTATCACCCTGGGCGTGAACCGGCTGGATGGCGACATGGGTTGCGCCGGCAGCAAAGTGGGCGCGCAGGCCTTCCTTCACCTTCTCCGGGCTGCCCCAAAGCACCATGGCGTCAATGAACGCGTCGGAGCCGCCGTTCGACAGGTCGGCCTCGGTAAAGCCGATGCGCAACCAGTTGTTCCGATAGTTATCAAGCGTCATGTAGCGCGATAGTTCCTCACGCCCAAGTGCCCGCGCCCTGGCGGGATCTGTTTCGATTGTAACTTTCTGCTCGATCGCCAGCCACTTGTTCGGGCCGAGGATTTTCGCCGCCTCGGCGGTGTGCTTCGGCGTGGTATTATACGGCACCGCACCCTGGGTCATTTCGCCGGCGAGTTTCAGCATCAGGGGGCCAAGCGCGGCGACGCAGAGGGGGAAATCGGCGGCGCCGGACTCATCTTTTTTGATCGCGTTCAGGTATGACCGCATCGCCGGCACGGGCTTTTCATAGGTGTGCCCGCGAATGCCCTGCACCATCGGCGGGTGGCTGACGCCAAGGCCCAGGATGAAGCGCCCGCCATACAGATCATTCAGGCTGATCATGCCGCGGCGGGAGGTGAACGCATCGCGCGCATAGATCGACGCGATCGAGCTGCCGATCTTCAACGTCTTGCTCTGCGAGAGCATGAAGCCGGCGATGGTGAACGACTCAAAGCCACGGGATTCCGGGTACCACAGCGTATCGTAGCCGAGACGTTCGACGGTCTTGACGAAATCCGCCACCTGTTGCGGGCCGGATAGTTTGTCGGCCGAATACCAGATTCCAAGACGTCCGAGTTTCATGGATAACACTCCTGTCAAATGATCCGCGCGGCGCGGAAGCTGTCGATCTGCGTCGGGCTATAGCCGAGT
>DAICYU010000379.1 GCA_027311485.1 Acetobacteraceae bacterium | reverse complement strand
ACTACCTGGGACTGACGATCGAGACGGTGTCGCGTACGCTGTCGCATATGGAAAAGGACAAGGTCATCGCTTTGCCGTCGCCGCGGCGGGTGATGCTCAAAGACCGTCGTACATTGCGCGAGCTGAATATCTGAGCCGACGCATCATAGTCTTTGGCTAATATTGGCAGCATGCGTAGGGATTGCCGACGATCCTTTGATTGGACGTAATCCCGGCTTCAGCGTACCGGTTCGTCACGATGACGTGCCGCAATCTTACGCTGGCCTTGCTGCTGGCTTCGTCCTGTGTCCTGTCCGGCTGCGGGTCGGTTCTAACGGCCACGACGGCCGATGTTGCCGGCATCGCCGGCGCGGGTATTTCCGGTGCCGTGACGCAAAGTCCGACCGCCGCGGCCGGTATCGGCCTGGGCGTGGCGGCGGCCGCCAATGCCGGGCTGCAATCAGTTGAACGCGACGTCCACAGCCGGGAACAGGATCAGATCGCCACGGCGGCTGGCCCGCTGATTCCAGGCCAGATCGGCCATTGGAGCGTCAGTCATACCATCCCGATCGAAAAGGATGAGCACGGCGAACTTGTGGTCACGCGCCTGGTCGGCGCCGCCGACTTCGACTGCAAAGAGATCATTTTCTCCGTTGATACGATGGAGAAAAAGGTCGTTCAGAAGGCCTTCTATACCGCGACCGTGTGCAGGGACGGCGCCAAATGGAAATGGGCGTCGGCGGAACCGGCAACAGCCCGTTGGGGCGCGTTGCAATGAGGCCCGCCGCGGCGGGTGCGCTCGCGGGATTGGTTCTGCTGACCGGCTGCAACACCATTCCGCAGTTGACCGCAGTGGTGACCGGCGGTGCCGCGGGTGCTGCAACCGCCAATCCTGCGGTTGGCTTCGCGGTCGGTGTCGCAACCGACGCTGCCGCGAACTTTGTTGTCCGCTACTATGGCCGCACCCGCCAGGGGGCGGAGCAGGATGTTATCGCCCAGTTGGCGGGCGCGTTGCCGGTGGGCGATGAGGCATCGTGGAAAATCCACCACTTCATCCCGTTGGGCGATGAGCATGGCGAGTTGCGGGTCGTCAACGTGATCGACTCGCCGCTTGCGACATGCCGGCGCGTCATATTTTCGGTCGATGAGGGCAAGGCGCCCAAGCTGAAGCAGGCTTGGTATGCCACCGATATCTGCAAGGATGCCAAGGCCTGGAAGTGGGCCGCCGCGGAACCGGCTGTGGCCCGTTGGGGATTCCTGCAGTAGAGCGCTTTCGGTCTGATCGTACACGGCCAAGCGCTCTACCTTTTTGTTTTATCGCGTGATTTTCGTTCTGTCTGGGTTCCGTTCTGTCTGGGTTCCGTTCTGTCGGGGTTCCGCTTGGGCCGATCACGGCAGCCTCGGCGCCGGCGTCAGTCGCCCTTGAACGCCGGCTTGCGCTTTTCCAGGAATGCGTTGACCGCCTCGCGATGGTCGCTGGTTGCATGGGTCAGGGCCTGCAGGCTGGCCGACAGCTCCAGCAGTGTGTCCAAACGGCTGTGGCGCCCCTCGATCAGCAGCCGTTTGGCCATGCGGACGGCATAGGGCGGGTTTGCCGCGATTCGCGATGCCAGCGCCTTTGCCGCATCCAGCAGTTCGCCATCCGGCACGATTCTTGATACCAACCCGCAGGCCAGCGCCTCCTTCGCGTCCAGCATGTCGCCGGTGAACGCCATCTCACACGCTTTCGAGTAGCCGACCACCCGCGGCAGCAGCCAGGCGCCGCCGTCGCCCGGAACGATGCCGACCTTGACGAAGCTTTCGGCGAACCGCGCGCTTTCGGCCGCGATGCGCATGTCGCACATGCACGCCAGGTCGAGGCCCGCGCCGATGGCCGGGCCGTTCACCGCGGCGATGATCGGCACATCCAGCTTTTCGAACGCCAGCGGGATTCGCTGTATGCCGAACTTATAGTAGCGCGGGGTCAGCGCCGGCTTTTCGGCACGCGCCTCGAAAGCCTGCTTCATTGCGCGCAGGTCCCCGCCGGAGCTGAATGCCGAACCGGCGCCGGTCAGGATGGCGACGCGGGCCGAACCATCTTCGTTCAGACGTTCGATCGCCGCGACGATGGCATCGACGGTTTCGCGTTCGGAAATCGGGTTGCGCATGGCCGGATCGTTCAGCGTGATCGTGACGATCGCGCCGTCCTGTTCGTACAGCACCTTGTCGGACATGAGAGGTTCCCCAGGAACGTTGACGGGAGTGAGAGCATGTTCAGCCTGGGCGGAACGCCGAGAGGGCATGAATCACGCGATAAAACAAAACGCTAGAGCACTTGACTGTTTACGGTCAAATAGCCGGCGCTCTACCGAAGGCCCAGGCCGCGGGCGATGATGCCGCGCAGGATCTCGCGCGCGCCGCCGCGCAGGGAGAACGACGGCGCATGCATCATCGTGTGCGCCAGCACCGCGGCGAAGTCCTGCGTGGATTTCTCATCTGGTTCGGCGTCGATCAGCGTGCGGGCGATCTCCGGGATTTCCTGTTCAATCATGGCGCCGAGATCCTTGACGAGCGAGGCCTCCAGCGCAGGATTCAGGCCTTTCTGCAGCATGCCGGCGACCGAGCGGGACAGGCGGCGCAGCGTCATGATATGCGCGGTCAGGCGTCCGACCGCCACCGCGCCGGCATCCGACGGATCGGGACCGAGGGCGCGGACGAGTTCGACCAGAAGCTGAAAGGACGACAGGAACCGCTCGGGCCCGCTGCGTTCGAACGCCAGTTCGCTGGTCACTTGGTTCCAGCCGTCGCCCTCCTTTCCCAGCAAGGCGGTGTCCGGCAGGAAGGCGTCCTGGAAGACGACTTCGTTGAAGTGGTGCTCACCGGTCAGGGCGAGGATCGGGCGGATGGTGATGCCCGGCGTGTTGTGCAGGTCGACGATGAACTGGCTGACGCCGCCATGGCGGTCCGCCTTGGCGTCTCCGGGCGCGCCAGTACGGCAGAACAGGATCATGTACTGGGATTTATGGGCGAAGCTGGTCCAGACCTTGGTGCCGTTGACCAGGTAGCCGCCTTGCACCTTGGCGGCCCGGGTACGGACCGAGGCGAGGTCGGAGCCCACATCGGGCTCGCTCATGCCAATGCAGAAATAGATCTCGCCGGCGGCGATTCCAGGCAGCAGCTTTTTCTGCTCCTCGGTGCCGACGCGCAGGATCAGCGGGCCGGACTGACGATCGGCGATCCAGTGCAGGGCGACCGGAGCACCGGCGGCGAGGACTTCCTCCAGAACGACGTAGCGTTCCAGAGAGGAGCGTTCGTGACCGCCGTGTTCCTTCGGCCAGGTCATGCCGATCCAGCCGCGTTGGCCCATCTTGCGGCTGAACGCGGCGTCCATCCCGGTCCAGGACTCGGCTTTCTCCACCGGTTTGCGACCGGCCAGTTCGGTGCGAAGGAAGTCGCGGACTTCCAGGCGCAGGGCTTCGGCCTCGGGGCAGGGGGGTGGCGGCGGGAAGGTGAAGGCGTTCACCGGACGGTTCCTCGGTTCTATCGGTTACCAGCGGGTAGCGCGGTGGTGGTGGCCGATCAAGGGGGCGACCACCATGGGCGAGTATTGGGGTCGCTACCGTTGGGCTCCTTCAGGGGCGGCGCGCTGCCCGGCTTCATGCCGGATGCCCGGCTCATGCAATGGCAGGTCTGGCCGGAACCCGTTTGCGGGACAGCCGGTGTGCGAGAAAGACGATGACGAAACCAGCCGCGCAGACAAACACCCAGTGCGCGGGACGAAGGCCGTGGGCGATATTTTCATTGGCATACAGCACGCGCCAGGCGTTGATGTGGGTGGTGGACGCGTACCAGGCAAACTCAAGCCCGGCGGCGACAAGCGCTGCAAGGACTGCAAGGCCGGCGTTGATCGCTGCGACGGTGGCGGTGCCCTGCCGGCGGCGCCACGCGTCCGGCACGGCGCGCCAGGCCATCAGCCAGATGAACAGGCCTGAAGCGAAAACCGGCTCCGACACGTTGGCTTTCGCCTGGATATAATAATGCAGCAGCGCAACTGCGCCGATCGGATAGGCCAGCCGGTGCAGCCGCTTCCAGTTGCGGCCGAGCGCCTTCATCCAGTTGTTGGTGGATGTGCCGGCAAGAGCCAGCAGGCCGAGCAGTGCGACGAAACCGATGGTCAGGTAGAAGCGCAGGGCGATTTCGGACACGACCTTTATCAGGTTGAAGTTCTGGTCGACCACATACAACCCGAGATGCGCAACCGCGTAGCATGCGGCGGCGACGCCAACCATGCGGCGGACCAGCAGCAGCCCAGGCCAGTCGAATGCACGGGCGAACGGCGTGATTGCCAATGAAATCAGCAGCAGCCGCAGCGCCCAAAGGCCGGTGCCATGGATCGTCTCCATCACCGGACGACCGCCCAGGGCATCCGTGCTCAGCCAGAATGCATAGAGCGCGCCCGGCACGAACAAAGATGCCAGCACAGCCGCCTTGAACGGCAGAAACCTGCCACGTCGATCCCGCCAGGGCACGCTCATTGAAACGACCTCCATTTCGTCCGATGTGGGAAGGACAGGCGAAAGCGCCATGCGTTACAGCGGTGCCGTAAGCCGGCAAACTTGCCACCCTCGGCAAAACGCGCGCAGCATATTGGCACCTACAACAGCCTGAGGGAGAAGACCTGGATGTCAGCCGCCCTGCAAATGAATGCCGGCATGACGGATGCCGAGTGGCATACGCGCTGCGAACTCGCTGCCCTGTATCATGTCTGCCAGGATCTTGGCTGGACCGACCTGATCAACACCCACATGTC
>DAICYU010000378.1 GCA_027311485.1 Acetobacteraceae bacterium | reverse complement strand
CCGCCGCGGCGGAAATCCGCTCTCAGGTGCCGCTGGCGCTGGAGGCGATGACAACCGAACATGAAGCTGATCGCACTACCAGCCTGATGATGGACACGGCGGAATCGCGTGCGTGTATCGCCAGCGGCGACATGCTCAGCCGCCTGGCGGAGGTGATGCGCGGGCTGCGCCTGGACCCGGCGCGCATGCGGGCGAACCTGGACCTGGGCGGCGGCCTGATCATGGCGGAGGCGGTGATGCTGGACCTGGGCGCCGCAATCGGCCGGCAGCACGCCCATGACGCGGTCTACGATGCGGCACAGGCCGCTTTTGTCGCAGGACGGCCGTTCGGGGACGTGCTGGCCGCCGATCCCCGCGTGACGGCGCACATGACGCCGGCGCAAATCCGCGGCCTGCTCGACCCGACCGCCTATACCGGATTATGCACACGGATGGCGCGCGAGGGTGCTGCCCGGGCACGCGCCAGCGCGAAGGAGTTGCTGATACATGGCTGAGTTGGACGTCGATCATCTGCGAACCTGGATTGGAAAGCAGGAAACCCTGCACGACCGGGTGACACGGTTTCCCGTGGCGGCACTGTCGGCGACGCTGGACCGGGACGATCCGGCGCCTCAGGCCGGCGACCATCTGCCGCCTTTGTGGCACTGGCTCTATTTCTTGCCGACCGCGCGGCAGTCGGTGCTGGGACCGGACGGACATCCGGCACGGGGTGGGTTCCTGCCGCCGGTCCCGTTGCCGCGCCGCATGTGGGCCGGCGGGCGCTTCGTGTTCCATAAGCCGCTGCGGGTCGATGAAGACATCACGCGCGTTTCGACGGTGCGGGATGTAACGGTAAAGCAGGGGCGCAACGGGGCGCTGTGCTTCGTGCTGGTGAAGCATGAAGTCTCCGGTGCCGATGGTGTGGCGTTGGAGGAGGAGCACGACATCGTCTATCGCGACGCGCCGGCGCCAGGGGAGGCTCCGCCACCGCCGAAACCAGCGCGGACCGATGATACGTGGCGACGGGACGTGCGGCCAGATGACCCGATGCTGTTTCGTTACTCCGCCCTGACGTTCAACAGCCACCGGATTCACTATGACCGCCGCTATGTGACGGAAACCGAGGGATATCCGGGGTTGATCGTGCATGGCCCGCTGATCGCGACGCTGCTGTTGGACTTGTTGCGGCGAAATACGGACCGGGTGGTGAAAACGTTCCGGTTCCGGGCGGTCAGCCCGTTGTTCGATATCGCGCCTTTCTCGGTGCACGGATTACCGACAGGGGAGGGGGCGGCGCTTTGGGCGCGGAATGCCGAGGGCGGATTGGCGATGGAAGCAGAGGCTGGGTTTTAACCTGGGCTGTGCACTCGCTGGCGAGGTGCAACTGTGTCGTCGGCAGGCGTGGCGGGCATGATCCTTCGCGCTTCGGCCTGACGACACGGTCTCATCACATGGCTGTAACCAAGGTTACTGAATGGCCGGGGTTGCAACCCGTCTCTTGCATCCGTTCCGGGCCGGGCAGCGTATGTGTCTTGGGCTAAGGACAGAAGGCCATTCAGATGCCAGAGGACAATCCGCCGCCTGTCGCGGCGTCCGCCGCCGACGAGTCGGCCCGGCTATTGCTGCGCTGTGCCGCTGGCGACCGCGTTGCGTTCCGCACACTCTATGATCGCTGGGGCGCTCGGCTGCACGGTGTGGCGTTGCGCATAACCCGGCAGTCGGCCCTCGCAGCCGATGCGACGCATGATGCCTTCGTGCAGGTCTGGCAGCAGGCTGGGCGCTTCGATCCGGCGCGGGGCAGCGCGGAGGCTTTCCTGATTAGTCTTGTACGCTATCGTGCGCTCGACATCGTGCGCCGCCGAGCGCGAGAGACACCCGGTTACGACGCGGCGGAAGACCGTCCCGATGAGGCGCCGGACGCCCTGACGCAACTCGTTGGCAGTGCCGAAGGCGCCGCGTTGCACCGGTGTCTGGCTTTGCTGGGGGCAGAGCGGCGCCGTCTGGTATTGATGGCATTCGTGGACGGGCTGTCGCACAGTGAACTGGCCGAAAAACTCAGCGTGCCGCTCGGTACGGTCAAGTCCTGGATCCGCCGTAGTCTTGCCTCCCTGCGGGATTGTCTGGCTGCATGAGCGACGCACCGGATCGCGACCTTCTGGCCGCGGAATATGTTCTTGGGACGCTGGAAGGTGATGAAGCGGATCAGGCTGCGCATCTGCTGGCGACCGATCCCGCCTTTGCCGACGCGGTGCATGCCTGGCAGGAGCGACTGGCCCCGCTGGCTGCCTGCGTACCCGCAGTGGAGCCACCGGCGGAAATCTGGGACCGGATCGAGGCAACGACCATGCCGGCTCAGTCCGCCACGGTCATACCAATCGCGTTCCGCCGGCGCTTGCGCCTGTGGCAGGCGAGTACCGGCGTGGCGATGGCGATCGCCGCGTCCCTTGCCGCATTTATCGTGCTTCGCGCCCCGTCGCCACGCGTCGCCGTGCTGGCGCCGATGACCGGCAGGGTGCCGGTATTGCTGGCGACCGCGGGATCGGAAGGGGTGTTGACGGTCCGTCCGGACGGCGCAATCACCGTGCCCAGCGGCCGGGACCTGGAGTTGTGGGCGCTCGGCAAGGGAGAGACCCGGCCGCGTTCACTCGGTGTTTTGCCGGTGGGGGGCAGGCGGCTGGTCGCCAGGCTCGCACCGGGCACGCAACTGCTGGTGAGCCTGGAGCCACGTGGCGGGTCACCAACCGGTCAGCCGACCGGTCCGGTGCTGTATGGCGGACAACTGACAGCGGTTGAATAGTGCCGGCGGGCTATGGGCCCGACCGGCATGTGTGCCGACCCCCCCTTGCGGCCGGGCGCTGAAGCGGCGTCCTGCACTTGCATTCACGACGGCGCCCCGGAAGGGCAATTCCCAAAAGGGGCGCCGTCCACGGTCGGGTCAGCGCGGCATCAGAACGTGATCAACGACCTGGATCACGCCATTGGACTGATGGACGTCGGCGATGGTGATATCGGCCACGTCGCCCTTCTCATCCTTGACCATGATGTTTGATGAGCCGTTCATCATCAGCATCAGCTTGCCACCCTCAACGGTGGTCAGTACCGCAGTGCCGTTGCCGTCCAGGATCATCGCTCGCAGTTTGGTTGTGTCGTAGTCGCCCGGTACGACGTGGTATGTCAGGACCTTGGTCAGCAGCCCCTTGTTCTCGGGCTTCAGCAGTGTTGGCACGGTATCCTTCGGCAGGTCGGCAAACGCCTCATTCGTCGGCGCGAAGACGGTGAACGGACCTTTGCCGTTCAGCGTATCGACCAGGCCGGCGGCCTTCACCGCGGCCACCAGTGTCGTATGGTCCGCGGACTTCACCGCGTTGGCAACGATCGTCTTGCTGGGGTACATCGCCTGGCCGCCGACATTGATCGTCGACTCCGGCATCGACCGGGCCATAATGGGGGCTGACATCACCAGCGCCGCCGCGGCGATAAGAGTGGTGTGCTTCATGTGGCAAATCCTCGCTCGTGTGTGCGGCCACCAGCCGGCCGCTGCCATCATTCGTGCGGGAGGGCCGAAGTGGATGCAGCTACGGAAACTTTTTTTACCTGACCCGGATGAATTGCATCACCGCCGTCGTGTCATCAGCCTGGGTTGTGGCGGTCCACGCCGTGTTGGCCCGCAGCATCCGGGAGGTCCCGCCTGATCCAGGCCGAGCGGCACAGCTACCTGCCGGGTTCGTCACGTCACGGACCGGGTCATGTCCTTCCGGATAACAAAGTATCGATCAACTGCGGAATGGCTTTGCGGAATGCAAAAAACCCGCGCGTCGCGCGCGGCCAGCACGCGCTGTCCCATGTTCGGCGAACGCGGTGCAGCGCCAGGCCTCGTGCCCGCAGCGTGATGTCCAGTTCAGCCAGTGCGTCCGCCGTCCAACCTACGGGTGCCCAGGGAACAAGGACGGTGCGGCAGCCTGAATCGACAGCCCAGTCAGTGACCTCATGCCACGTCAGGGTCATTGTCGGCACACCGAACCAGGCCCCGGCCCGGGTGACGCCATCGGCGAGCGCTTCCCGGCTCCAGGCCGTCACAGCGCCAGCACAGCCCTGGACGGAACGACGGTTCGTGATTGCGAAGCCGGCCACGACACGTGGTTCGGCCAGACCGAGATCCAGGCTTTCCGCATGCAGGTCATCCTCATGCAGCAGCAGCGCAACCGGGCCGGCTGGCGGCGGCGGGGTTGGCGGGAGGGTGGTCGGCGGTGGCGGATCGGTCTCCACGACAGGTGCCGGATCTTCGTCCAGGGCGCCGGCGGGATCGAACCGCCCGCCGGTGAAGCGGGCGATATTGGCCGCCCGTGCCACGTAGTGCTTGCCCTTGGTCTGGCTGCCCAGAACCCAGCGCCAGGACAGGGTGTTGGATGCCGGATCGCCGTCCAGCAGGTGCAGCAGGAAGAAATCGGCGCCCAGGACCCAGGGCAGTTTCAGCGTGAAGCACCAGATGCTGGCGAACCACATCCGGGCATGATTGTGCAGAGTGCCGGTTTGCCGTAGTTCGCCGGCCCAGGCATCAAAGCAGTCGATTCCCGTTCGGCCCTCCATCGCCGCCTCTGCCCGCCGGCGCAGCGCGGCGTCCTGCGCCAGATCGTCCCATGCCTGTGCGGCCTGGATACGGTATTGTGTCCAAACCGCGGGCCGGAGCTCCAGCCAGCCTTTCCAATAGCTGCGCCAGAAGACCTCCTGAATGAACGCCGCGGCGTCCGCATCATGTTCGCGCAACGCGGCCTCGACCAATTCGGCTTCGGTTAGTAG
>DAICYU010000377.1 GCA_027311485.1 Acetobacteraceae bacterium | reverse complement strand
CTCCTCGGCCGACCGAGCAGTACCGTTGTCGGGTTGTAGCAAACCGAGCCTATGCAGAAGCTGCTGGAAGCGCTCCCGGTCTTCCGCAAGGTCAATCGCGTCGGCAGAGGTGCCCAGGATGGGAATGCCTTCCTTCGACAAAGCCTGCGACAGTTTCAGCGGGGTCTGCCCGCCATACTGGACGATACAGCCCAGAACGGTGCCATTTTCCTGTTCGCGGCGGACCAGCGCGATGACATCCTCGGCGGTGAGCGGCTCAAAGTACAGCCGGTCTGATGTATCATAGTCGGTGCTGACGGTTTCCGGGTTGCAGTTGACCATGATGGTCTCGAATCCGGCGTCCTTCAGCGCATAAGCGGCGTGGACACAGCAATAATCAAACTCGATGCCCTGACCGATGCGGTTCGGTCCACCACCAAGGATAACAACCTTCGTTCGGTCGGTCGGCTGAGCCTCGCAGGAGGGCGCGCCAAAGCCGCCTTCATAGGTGCTGTACATATAAGGTGTGCTGGAGGCAAACTCTGCAGCGCAGGTGTCAATACGTTTATACACCGGTGTGACACTAAGGCGAGTGCGGGCCTGGCGGACGGCGTCCGCCGTGGTATCGGCTAGCTGCCCAAGGCGCTGGTCCGAAAAGCCCAACGCCTTAAGCCGGCGGAATGCGTTGGCGTCGGATGGCAGCCCGTTGACGATCACGTTCCGTTCGGCGTCGACGATCCGTTCCAGTTCGCGCAAAAACCAGGGATCGAACTTGGTTGTTTCGTGGATGTCCTCAATTGTCAGACCGGCGCGGAGGGCTTGGCCGGCGATCAGCAGCCGGTCCGGGCGCGGTTGGGACAGGGCAGCCCGGAAGGCATCCGGACCGCCGTCGCCGGGCGGTTCGACGGGATCGAGACCGGACAAGCCGGTTTCCATGCTGCGCAGACCCTTCTGCAGCGCCTCGGCGAAGGAACGGCCAATGGCCATCGCCTCGCCGACGGACTTCATGCTGGTCGTGAGCAGGGCCGGCGTGCCCGGGAATTTTTCGAAGGTGAAGCGGGGAATTTTCACCACGACATAATCGATTGTCGGCTCAAAGCTGGCAGGCGTGACCTTGGTGATGTCATTCGCCAGCTCGTCCAGCGTATAGCCGACCGCCAGTTTGGCGGCGATCTTGGCGATCGGGAAGCCAGTGGCCTTGGACGCCAACGCCGAGGAGCGCGACACGCGTGGGTTCATCTCGATGATGACCATCCGGCCATCAGCCGGATTCAGACCGAACTGGACATTCGATCCGCCGGTGTCGACGCCGATCGCCCGGAGACAGGCGATTGAGGCGTCTCGCATCCGCTGGTACTCCTTATCAGTCAGCGTCAGCGCCGGCGCGACGGTAACGGAGTCGCCGGTGTGGATGCCCATCGGATCGACGTTCTCGATCGAGCAGATGATGATGCAATTGTCCGCGCTGTCGCGGACGACCTCCATCTCATATTCCTTCCAGCCCAGCACGGACTCCTCGATCAGCACCTCGGTGGTGGGGGAGGCTTCGAGGCCGCCAGCGACAATCTGCTCGAATTCCTCCTTATTATAGGCGATGCCGCCGCCAGTGCCGCCCAGGGTAAAGCTGGGACGGATCACCGCCGGAAGCCCAGTCGCGGCTAGGGCGACGCGCGCTTCCTCAAGCGTATGCGCGATGGCCGATCGCGGGGATTCAATGCCAATGGCAGCCATAGCGTCTCGAAATTTCAGCCTGTCTTCAGCGCGATCGATGACGTCTGCCTTGGCACCAATCAGTTCGACACCATGCCGTTCCAGTGCGCCATTGGCGGCGAGTTTCATCGCCGTGTTCAAGGCTGTCTGGCCACCCATGGTGGGCAGCAGGGCGTCCGGCTTTTCCCGGGCAATGATCTTTTCGACGACCTCCGGGGTAATCGGCTCTATATAAGTCGCATCGGCGAGGCCGGGATCAGTCATGATCGTTGCAGGGTTGGAGTTCACCAGGATCACGCGGTAGCCCTCGGCCCGCAGTGCTTTGCACGCCTGGGCGCCAGAGTAGTCGAACTCGCAGGCCTGGCCGATGACGATAGGCCCGGCGCCGATGATCATGATGGATTGAATGTCGGTACGTTTCGGCATGGTCAGATGCTCACGGCAGAGGGCGCCCGGTAGGGCAGAATGCGGGGCAAAAAGATTGCAGAGGCCGGTCCGACAGGACGACCGATGTCAGCAGTGGGGCTGACCAGCACGCATCGCTGGCTCATCGACCCCCTCCATCAATCCCACGAACCGCTCAAACAAATGCCCGCTGTCGCTCGGCCCCGGGCTGGCTTCTGGATGATACTGAACCGAAAATGCCGGCCGATCCGTGCAGGTCAGTCCCTCATTCGACCCGTCAAACAGTGATACGTGGGTCACCTTGGCAGTTGCCGGCAGAGTGTCGGCATCGACAGCGAAGCCGTGATTCTGGCTGGTGATCTCCACCTTCCCTGTCGTCAAATCCTTCACCGGCTGATTCGCTCCACGATGCCCGCGTATGAGCTTGAAAGTCCGCGCGCCTAACGCCAACGCAAGCAATTGATGTCCGAGGCAGATGCCAAACAAGGGAACGCCCGTTTCCAGCAGTGCCCGGATTGTCGGGACCGCATAAGCGGCGGTCGCCGCCGGATCGCCGGGGCCATTCGACAGAAATACGCCATCCGGTTTGTGGCGTAGGATATCCTCGGCTGTCGCGGTCGCCGGAACCACAGTCACCTGGCATCCAACCGAAGCCAGACTACGCAGAATATTACGCTTCGCCCCGTAATCGACAGCCACGACGCTGAACTTCGGCTCCGCTTGCCGCCCGCTACCGGCTGGCCAAGCCCAACGGGTCTCATCCCAAGTGTAAGTCTGCCGACAGGTGACCTCCTTAGCCAGATCCATGCCTTCCAAGCCGGGCCAAGCCGCCGCCTTGGCCCGCAGCGCCGGCAGGTCAAACCGCCTGTCCGCGGGAAAAGCCACCACGCCGGTTGGAGCGCCGCCGTCTCGGATGCGGATGGTTAGCGCGCGGGTATCAACCCCGGCGATGCCGGTGGTTCCCTGTGCTTTCAGCCAGGCTTCCAGCTTTTGTGCTGAACGCCAGTTGGACGGCTCGGTTATGTCCTGCTTCACCACCAGTCCGCGGGCCGCAATCGTTGTTGCCTCAATGTCTTCCGCGTTCGTGCCAACGTTGCCGATGTGCGGGAAAGTAAAGGTGATGATTTGCCCTGCGTAGGACGGGTCTGTCAGGGTTTCCTGATATCCCGTCATGCCGGTGTTAAAACACACCTCTCCGACAGGATTTTCGGCACCGGTATGGGCGCCGAAGCCGCGGCCCCAAATCACGCTACCGTCGGCCAGCACGAGCGCGGCGGTAGCGCCGGCGGGAACGGGGGAGGCGTCGACCATTGGAGCACTCACTAGTTCATGGGTTTGCAGATCGGCGAGGGTCAGCCCGGTGGCGGCAATTACCGCGGGCCAATGCCGTGGCGGGATGGCGCGCGCTTGGCGCCATTTACGCACCGCCTCGGTTCCTACGCCGGTGAGCCGAGCGGCCGCGTCTGGTCCGCCGAGGCGTTCAATGATGGAGTCGATCGGGACGGGCATGGCTTATCTATATGGGAAGTTATTTCCCGTCGCAACGTCCGTCCCGGCGCATTGGGAACTCTTCTCCAAACCGCCTATTGCTACCGCAGTAGCGGAGGCGATTAGCGGCACCACGGTGCAGTGCTATATGACAATTCCATTGACAGGAGGTCCTGATGAGCCTGCGTGAGAGATTGAATGAAGACCTGAAAGCATCGATGAAGGCTGGTGACAGCAATCGCACCTCTACGCTGCGGATGATATTGGCCAAGCTGAAGGACGTTGACATTGCCGCCCGTCCGAAAGGGATCGACAAGGTGCCGGACGATGAGATCATTCCGATGCTCCGCGGGATGGTAAAATCCCGCCGTGAGTCGATTGACCTATACAATAAGGGAAATCGCCCTGAACTTGCCGAAAAAGAGGCTGCGGAAATTGCGGTGATCCAGGGTTTCCTGCCGGCCCAGTTAAACGAAAACGCCGTGGAGCAGGCCGTAACCGAGGCTCTGCAGGAAACCGGCGCTACCAGCATGAAGGATATGGTCAAGGTGATGGCGGCGCTGAAAATCAAGCACGGGGCAAAACTCGACCTGTCTGTGGCGGGCCCAATCGCCAAGGCACGGCTGGCCGGCTGATCCGTCCAGTACGATGCCTCTGCCTGCGGGCTTTCTCGAAGAACTGCGTATTCGCACGCCCTTGGCCCCGCTTGTCGGGCGCCGCGTGCGTTTGGCGCGATCGGGCAAGCAGTGGAAAGGCTGCTGCCCGTTCCACGGCGAAAAGACGCCCAGCTTTTACGTATATGAGGACGGCTACCATTGCTTCGGTTGCGGCGCGCACGGCGACGCAATCGCGTTCGTCATGCAAAGCCAGGGGCTGGGCTTTATGGAGGCGGTCAATCAACTGGCTGCCGAAGCCGGGCTGGATGTGCCCAAGCCCACGCCGGAAGCCGCAGCCGCGGAACAGCGCCGTCTGACGATAGCCAGTGTTCTTGATATGGCCCGTGCGCATTATCAGCGACGGCTCGGACTTCCGGAAGGCCGTGCCGCCCGCGACTATCTGCTTGGGCGCGGCCTGACCGAGGCGACGATCGATCGTTTTGGCTTGGGATGGTCCGGTGACCGTGGCAGTTTGACCGGCGACCTTGTCCGGGCCGGTGTTTCGCCGGAACAGCTTACCGAAGCGGGATTAATTCGGTGTGATGAGGAAACCGGCCGGGCTTAC
>DAICYU010000376.1 GCA_027311485.1 Acetobacteraceae bacterium | reverse complement strand
GAACAATTCCCATACGCCCGATGGGAAACGGAGGCGCATAGGGTGACGTCGGGAATCCCAGGTGTTGAAATCACCGATGACTGATACCGAGCGAGCGTTCGGGGCCCAGACGGCGAACCGGGTACCGCGGACCCCTTCCACCGTTATCGGGTTGGCGCCGAACGTGAAAGCCAACTCGAAAAGGCGACCTTCATTAAACAGATGCAGGTCGGTTTCGCTCAGCAACAAGCCGAATTCATACGGATCTTCTGTATCCTGTGTCGCGTCCGGCCATTGAATGCGGAAGCGGTATGGGTCCCCGGCGTCGACCCGACCCAGAAAAAGGCCGCCCGGCTGTGACGGCGACAGTGTACCCAGTTGGCGCCCGTCGGTTCGGGAAAACACGTCGACAGCTAACGCACCAGGCAGGAAGGCGCGGATGTAGCGTCCGTACTCGGTTTCAAAAGGTCCGAGAATCGCAAATGGATCAGCGAGGCGACCAGAGGCAAGCTGCCAAGCCTGGTCTGGCGATATGGACGGGATAACGACTGCATCATTCATGCAATGGCCTCAATTCCGAGCAAATGCCGAATGCGTTCAGCTAGACCATGCAACGGCACATCGATCCAGCTCGGACGGTTCGCAGCCTCATAAGCTACCTCGTAGGCTGCCTTCTCAATTACGAACAGGTGGAGCAACTCCGGTTTTATGCTCAATGGTGTGCTTTCGCCGGCCGCCGTGATCGCCTCCCGATAGCCAGAGAGGAATCCATTTGTCGCACACTCCACAAAGCTATCCAGGAACGGGATAACCTTACCGTCGGCCAAATGGGCATGACTGGTCTGGCTCCGTCGCTTGACGACGGCAGCAGCGTAGTCAAATGAGCGTATCATCCCAGCGACGTCTCGCAATGGGTGTTCCTTCCCGCGGCGCAATTCGACAGGTTTGGCGGGTTCGCCCTCAAAATCGATAATCATCACATCTCCGTTGCAGACAAGCACCTGACCCAGATGCAGGTCGCCATGGATGCGGCTTAAGGTTGAGTCAGTGATCGTTTCAGCCATCTGGGCGAGCTTGGTCAGCAAAGGGCCGCGTGCCGCTTGGACTGTGGTGCGGTCCTGCTCGGTGCCGGCTTCCCATTCCTGGATGCTGTCGATCCCTCGATATGCATCGTCCAATTGCCGCCGAATACGGTCGAGAATTGCCTCCTTTGTGGCTATGGAGGCCTTTTCCGGCGAGAACGCTGGATCGTCGGCTGGCCGTGTGAGGACTAGATGCATTTCCGCCAGCCGACGGCCGAGCAAACTTGCGAACTGAACGTAGTCGGCGTGAGATGCAACCGTTGGAGCAACAGCTTCGTCGCCATTCGTGATATCGGACAGCTCGCGCAGCAGCAGGTCTGTCGTCCACGTCCAAGCATCGCCCTGATTTCGCACGAAAGCCTGCGCCACACTCAGTGTATGACGGGTTCCATCGGGATCAATTCGCACAACCTCGCCGAGAAGCGCAGGCGTGTTGGCATACCCCTGTTCGGTCAGGTATCGGCTCATTTCGGACTCAGGGTGCGGACCATCAGTTACACGCCGAAACAACTTGATGATGGCCGCGTCGCCTACGATGACGGACGAATTGGACTGTTCCGCAGAAATCCAGTTCATCTCGACGTCGTCTGGCACGATAAGTTCCGCTATGCGGGACGTAGGCTCGAAGCGGATCACCCCGCGGTCCGTGGCGATGACGTCCTTTTGTGCCAGACCAGAGAGCACGGTTTTCGGGAACGCTGGCAGAGCGAAGGCATCGGTCAACCACCCGACTTCCGGACCGCGGCGGACACGGGCCAGCGCCAACTGAGTCGGAAGCGCAGGCGCGGTCTCGCCCCAGACGATACCGAGAGGCAGTAGCCAGCGGGCTTTACCGGCTGCTGTTTCAGTTTCGATCTCCACCAGCGCCGCCTCCTCGGTCGGCAGACGTGTGATCATAGCGATCCGAGCTGCGCGCAAAACCTGGTCCTTCATTCCGAACCAGCGTCTCTTGGCCAAGTAGGCCGGCAGGACGTCACGCTCAATGGTCGATCTGGCGCCCGTGATGGCAGCGGGCAGATCGCGCCGCATAACAATGGTCTGGTACTCGGGCATGGGTTCCGGGACGGGTGTGTGGGATGAGGGCCAGTCCGCGGCTTCTGAAAGGACGAACCAATAGAAGCCGTAGGGCGGCAAGGTGAGCAGGTAAGGCAACTGTCCGATTGGCGGGAACGGCGATCGCCCGTCCAGTTCGACTGGCACGCGCCCTTGAAACTCGGACAAATCCAGTTCCACCGCCTGCGGGGTCCGGGCCAGGTTCGCCACGCAAATGACGGTCACGCCCTCATACTCGCGCAGATAGGCCAGAATCTTGCGATTCCTCGGATAGAGCAGGCGGTAGCTGCCGCGGCCAAAGACCTGATACTGACGCCGGATTGCAATGGTGCGCCGCATCCACATCAGCAGGGAATGCGGATCGGCTGCCTGCATTTCGACGTTGACGGTCTGGTATGCGTAAAGGGGATCCATCACCATTGGCAGAACCAATCGTGACGGATCGGCTACCCTGGAAAAGCCACCGTTCCTGTCGGGCGACCACTGCATGGGAGTACGAACACCGTTGCGATCGCCCAGATGAATATTGTCCCCCATCCCGATCTCGTCGCCGTAGTAGATCACGGGCGTTCCGGGCATGGACAGCAGAAGGTAATTCATGAGCTCTATGCGGCGCCGGTCTCGCTCCAGCAACGGGGCAAGGCGACGGCGAATGCCCAGGTTCAAACGGGCCCGCCGATCAGAGGCATAGGTCTCCCACAAAAAGTCACGTTCCGACTTTGTGACCATTTCAAGCGTTAATTCGTCGTGGTTGCGCAGAAAAATGGCCCATTGACAGTTGGCCGGGATATCCGGGGTCTGACGCAGGATGTCCGTAATTGGAAACCGGTCTTCTCGGGCGATGGCCATATACATCCGTGGCATCAACGGGAAGTGGAATGCCATGTGGCATTCGTCGCCGTCGCCGAAATAGTCCTTCGTATCCTCTGGCCACTGGTTGGCTTCTGCCAGCAGCATCTTGTCCGGGTAATGGGTCTCCAATTCAGCGCGGATGCGCTTCAGCACGGCATGTGTTTCAGGCAGATTTTCATTGTTGGTGCCCTCGCGCTCCACAAGGTAAGGCACAGCATCCAGTCGTAGGCCGTCGACACCCATCTCCGCCCAGTAGCGCAGTACCGACAGCACCTCCCGCATCACACGCGGGTTGTCGAAGTTCAAGTCGGGCTGATGATGATAGAAGCGATGCCAATAATAAGCCTTTGCCGTGTCATCCCATGACCAGTTCGATCGTTCCGAATCAATGAAGATAATCCGAGTTCCAGCGTATTTGCGATCATCATCGCTCCAGACGTAGAAGTCGCGATAGATCGACCCTGGCTTTGATTGGCGCGCCCGCTGAAACCAGGGATGCTGGTCCGAGGTATGGTTAACGACCAGCTCTGCTATCACGCGGATATTGCGCTCATGTGCAGCGGCTATGAAGCGCTTCACCTCGTTCAGCGTGCCATAATCCGGGTGTACACCACGATAATTGGCGATGTCATACCCGTCATCCAGTCGCGGCGATGGATAGAATGGCAGCAGCCAGATGGTGTTGATCCCGAGCTCGGCGATATAGTCGAGACGGCTTGTCAAGCCTGCAAAATCCCCGACGCCGTCGTTGTTGCCGTCGAAAAACGACTTGACATGTAACTGGTAGATGATCGCATCCTTGAACCAGAGCGGATCCGCAACATCCGTCTGTACAATCCGCGGACGCTGGTGGCCCACATTCATTTCAGGTCACTCCAACCCTCGACAGACGCCATATATGAAATGGCAGGCCCGAGGGATCGAGGCGAATGCGCTGGTTCTTTCCGTACCACGTAAAGTTGTCACCATGCATCAGGTCGGTTACGGAGACAGCGCCGTTGTCCGGGATACCGAGTTCCCAGAGCGGTACTTCGATTAACGCCTCCTGAGCGTTGTGCGGGTCGAAACTGACCGCGACCAGGATCATGGTACCCGCTTCCACGTCGCGCTTACCGTACAGGATGATCTGATCGTTGTGCGCCGTATAGAACCGGACCCCCAAATGCGTCTGCAAAGCCGGGTTCAAGCGCCTGATCCGATTCAGCGCGCTTATCTCTGCGATGATATTCCCCGGCGCATGATAGTCCCGCGGCCTAATCTCGTATTTTTCTGAGTCCAGGTATTCCTCCCGGCCCGGCAGCGGGGCGGATTCGCAGAGCTCAAACCCTGAGTAGACGCCCCACAGTCCCGATAGGGTTGCCGCGAGCGCGGCCCGAATCAGGAACCCGGCCCGACCTGACGTCTGCAGAAAAATAGGATTGATATCGGGCGTGTTGACGAAAAAGTTCGGGCGGAAAAAATCCGCCACCGGCGGTGCGGTAAGCTCTGTCAAATATTCGATAATTTCCTTTTTTGTATTACGCCATGTGAAATAGGTATAAGATTGGGAAAATCCCACCTTTGCGAGCCGATACATTAGCTTTGGCCGTGTAAACGCCTCCGACAGGAACAGTACATCGGGATAATCGCTCTGGATATCCGCGATCATCCACTGCCAGAAAGGCAAGGGCTTTGTGTGAGGGTTATCGACGCGGAAAATGCGGACACCTTGATCAACCCAGAACCGAATGACATCGCGCAAAGCAGTCCAGACCGCCGGAAATGATGCCGAGCCGTAGAAGTCCGGATTGACAATATCCTCATATTTTTTTGGAGGATTCTCAGCATAGCGCATCGAACCATCGG
>DAICYU010000375.1 GCA_027311485.1 Acetobacteraceae bacterium | reverse complement strand
CCGCCGGTGGCTATGATCACCGCCGGCGCGGCGATACGGACCGGGCGTCCGTCCGACAGGCAGAAGCCGACGGCCCCGGCTGCCACGCCCCCAGTCACGGCGATATCGGTGATGACCAGGTCGCCGATGCGGGTGATCGCGTCGGCATGGCGCTGCACCTGTGCCCGCAAGGTGCGGGATACCGCAGGGCCGGTGGACAGGAAATCCACATACACGCAGCGCGGCCGGTCGTGTCCTGGCGCGTGCGCCTGTCGGATGCGGCCGTCGGCGTGCCGAGCCCAGCCGACATTCCAGGCATCCATGCGGCGGATGGCGGCGGGACCGTCCTCACAGACGATGGTGGCGAGGCCCGGGTCACACAGGCCCCGGCCGGCGGCAATCGTGTCGGCGAAATGGGCATCCGCGCTGTCGGGCGTTTCCGTGCCCAGGGCAACCGCGACCGTCATCTGCGCCATGATGGTGGCACCGCCGCGGCCGATCAGGCTGCGGTCGGTCAGCAGCACACGGGCGCCGGCTTCGGCAGCGGCCAGGGCGGCCGCCATGCCGGCCCCACCGGCACCGACGAGCAGCACGTCGGTTTCGAGGTTCAGGGGCTCCATGGCAATTCCTCTCATGCCGGCCCACGCTGTGCGAACAGCCAGCTCCAAACGTCATGACGCGTGTAGGTGCGATCCCAGATTTCATGGCCCAGGTCGCCATATTCGGTATAGCGAAAGGTGCGGGCGCCGGACAGCAGCCGGGCCATGTGCCGATCCCAGGCGGGGGAGACTTTCGTGTCGTGCGCGCCGTGGAACGCCCAGACCGGCACGTGGCGGAGCGTCCGCGCCGCCTGCACGGGGTTGGCGGACCGATCCGTGCCGGCCAGCGGCATCCCGGCGGCGAAGATCCGGCCCTGCCGCCCGGTCAGGCGGTTGTACGCCAGCAGCATTGCCCAGGTCCCCATGCCGCCGAGGGAATTTCCCGTGATGTAGATACGCCGCGGATCAACCGGATTTGCCGCCATCACCTGCCGGAGCGCGGCCATGGCATTGTCCTCGCCGACGTGGCCGTGCCTGTCGCCGCCGAAGTTGATGGTGTGGCCGGCCGGATCCTTTTTCTGGTCCAGCAGCGGCATCACGACGATGCAGGGATGCCGGCTTCGGAAGGCGGCGGTGTTGAACCAAGGGTTGACCTGCTGCAGCAGGCCGTCCGGCCAGTCCCCCATGTCCAGTTGGTGCAGGTACAGCACCACCGGGTGGGGCGGCGGCGCCGCAGCGTCCGGTGGCAGCACCTTGTAGTGCATCCCGTTCACCTCGGCATCGAGCCAGTCCCGCGGTCCGGCCAGCGCGGCCCGGGTGCGCAGCAGGCCGATACCGGTCGCCGCAGCCAGAAAGTGCCGCCGCCGCATCAGATCAGCTCCTCCCGCCGCCAGGCCTCGATCTGCGCCGGGGTGTAGCCGAGTTCGGCGAGAACCTCGCCGGTATGCTCGCCCAACGCCGGGGCCGGACGGCGGACCCGGCATGGCGTGCCAGACAGCTTCATCGGGAAGCCCAGCATGCGGACCGGGCCGTAGCCGGGCTGTTCGACGTCCATCACCATCTCCTGCGCCAGGATTTGCGGGTCTTCAAACACACCCTCCACGCCCAGGACCGGGCCACAGGGCACGCCGGCCCGGTTCAGCGTTTCCACCCAGTACCCGGTCGTCTGTTCGGCCAATTTTCCGCCGACGATGGCGTTGATGCGTGCCCGGTTGGCGACGCGCGCCGCCTGCGTGGCATAGAGCGGGTCGGTCTTCAGGTGCGGCGCGCTGATGGCGTCGGCCAGCCGGCGGAAGAACGCGTCGTCGGCCGGGGCGAGGGCGATCTGGCCATCCCGCGTCGGAAACAGGCCATACGGCGCGGCGATCGGGTGGTCGTTGCCGCTGCGCGGCGGCACCGTCCCAGTGGCGAAATAGTTCGTGGCGATATAGGCCAGCAGGCTGACCAGCCCGTTGGTCAGGCTGACCTCGGTGCGCTGGCCCTGGCCGGTGGCGCGCGCATGCAGGACGCTGGCGGTGATGCTGAGCGCGGCATACAGCCCCGCGACAAGGTCGCTGATCGGCAGGCCGGACCGCAGCGGCGGGTCGTCGGGGCCGCCATTGACGCTCATGAAGCCGCTCATGGCCTGGGCAATGAAGTCGAAGGCCGGGCGGTCGCGGTAGGGACCGGTACTGCCGAACCCGTTGATGGAGCAGGTGATGAGGCGGGGGTTCAACGCCTTCATCCGAGTCGCATCGAAGCCCAGGCGGGCCAGCACGCCGGGCCGGAAATTCTCCACCAGCACGTCGGATTGCGCGATCAGGCGTGCCAGGATGTCCTTCGCCGCCGGCTGACGGAGATCGAGGCGGACCGAGCGCTTGTTGCGGTTGAACTGCGTGAAATACCAGGATAGCCCGTCCTTGATCGCGCCCTGGTTGCGCACCGAATCGCCCTCCGGCGACTCGATCTTGATGATGTCGGCGCCCAGGTCGCCCAGCAGGGCGGTGCAGAAGGGGCCCGACAGCACACGGGTCAGGTCAAGGATTTTCAGGCCGGTCAGCGGCATCGGCGTTTCCTGTTCTGGCTGTCGCACTGTCCCACCCGCCGGGGCAGCCTGCCAAGATGGCGGATTTTTAATACGATTTAGCATCATTGCCGCGATTTCGCCGCGGATGCAGCGTGCGAGCGTCATAATCTCCCGGCTATATCAATCGCAGCCGGGAACGACAGACTTCCTCCCCGGTCGAAAGGAACCGACGATGACACGTTTCACGAGCCTGCTGGTTGCGTCCGGCCTGGCGATCCTGCCGATCAGCGCCTTCGCCCAGACGACCGCCACCGACAGCAAGCCGGCCGCGCCGGTTGCCGCTGCAACGATGGCCCCGGCCGCTGCGACGGCCGAACCGGCAACCAAGGCACCTGCGGCTCCGGCTGCCGCCACGGCAGCCTCGACCATGGCCGCGACCCCAGCAAAGCCCGTCGAGAAAATGGCCGCGAAGCCGCAGCACCATCACCACCATGTCAGGGCCATGAAGGTGAAGCACACGAGGATGACCGCGCCCACCGGCGTGGAGCAGAAGGCACCGGATCAGTCGAAGTCCTGACGAATTCGACGGAGCCTGGCCGGAAACGCCAGGCTCTCCAGCCAGCCTCCCTGGCGGTCAGCCGGCCAGGCGTCGCTTCAGCGTCTCATTGATCAGCGCTGGATTGCCCTTGCCGGCCATCGCCTTCATCGTCTGCCCGACGAAGAACCCGAACAGCTTGTCTTTCCCCGACCGGTATTCCGCCACCTTGTCGGCGTTCGCGGCCAGGATCCTGTCCACCGCCGCATCGATCGCGCCGGTATCAGTCACCTGCCGCAACCCGCGTTCATCGACGATCGCCGCGGCATCCTTGCCGGTCTCCACCATCGACTCGAATACGTCCTTGGCAATCTTGCCGTTGATCGTGCTGTCGGCGATCAGGTCCAGCAGCCCGCCAAGTTGCTGCGCCGTCACCGGCGAGTCCTCGATTGAACGGCCGGTGCGGTTCAGCGCGGCGAAGAAATCCCCCGTCACCCAGTTGGCGGCGATCTTCGGGTCGCGCCCCTTCGCGACGGTTTCGTAGAATTCTGCCGTCGCCTTTTCCGCCACCAGCACCGACGCGTCATAGGGCGTCAGCCCATAGGACTGGATGAACCGCGCCTTCTTCGCATCCGGCAGTTCGGGCAGCGTCGCCTTCAGCTGGGCGATCCAGTTCTCCTCCAGCACCAGCGGCAGCAGGTCGGGGTCTGGGAAGTAGCGGTAATCATGCGCGTCCTCCTTCGACCGCATGGGCCGCGTCACGCCGCGTCCGCTGTCGAACAGCCGGGTTTCCTGCATCACCGTGCCGCCCGACTCCCACACCTCGATCTGTCGCATCGCCTCAGCCTCGATCGCCTGCATCACGAAGCGGACCGAGTTCACGTTCTTCACCTCGCAGCGGGTGCGGTAGGGTTCGCCGTGCTTGCGGACCGACACATTCACGTCCGCCCGCATGGAGCCTTCCTCCATGTTGCCGTCGCAGGTGCCCAGGTAGCGCAGGATGGAGCGCAGCTTGCGCAGATAGGCGCCGGCTTCCTCGGGGGAGCGGATGTCGGGTTCCGAGACGATCTCCATCAACGCCACGCCGGCGCGGTTCAGATCGATCAGCGACTTGGTGGGATGCTGGTCATGGATTGACTTGCCGGCATCCTGCTCCAGGTGCAGGCGGGTGACGCCGACCTGCTTGACCGAGCCGTCGGACAGCTCGATCTCCACCACGCCGGTGCCGACGATCGGATGCTCGTACTGGCTGATCTGGTAGCCGGAGGGCAGGTCGGCGTAGAAGTAATTCTTGCGGTCGAAGCGGCTGACCGGGTTGATGTGCGCGTTCAGGCCGAGGCCGGTGCGCACCGCCTGCGCCACGCATTCGCGGTTGATCACCGGCAGCATGCCGGGGAAACCGGCATCGACGAAGCTGACCTGGCTGTTCGGCTCCGCGCCGAACGCGGTGGCAGCGCCGCTGAACAGCTTTGCGTTGCTGATGACCTGGGCGTGCACTTCCAGCCCGACGACGACTTCCCAGGTGCCGGTGGAGCCTTGCAGCGCGTATGTCATGGCCGAACCTTCCAAGCGAACCAGAGTCAAGCCAGCCGTGTAATCGCCCGGCGCGACGGTCGCAACCAGCTCACGCAGTCCCTGGCCTGCTGTGGGCATCCGCGTGCTACGTGGACGTGGGGTATCGCCGCCCGGCGGTCAACTTCGAGGTGGCCGAGCAACCAACCTCATTCATGCGCGTACTGCACCAGTATCCCGCGTG
>DAICYU010000374.1 GCA_027311485.1 Acetobacteraceae bacterium | reverse complement strand
GGCAGCACGGTTTCGACCAACGGCCACAGCAGGCGCTTGATCTCCGCCTGTTCCATGCCCTCGACATGCTGGGTGGAGACCACCACCGATGTTGCGCCGACCGGCTTGCCATCGACATAGCGCAGGGTGACCTGGCTCTTCGCGTCTGGCAGGAGCCCGGCGACCGCGCGGTCGCCAGCTTTGCGCAGGTCCCGCACCGTGCGCAGGATCTCATGCGCATAATACAGTGGCGCGGGCATCAGCGGCTCGGTTTCGCGGCATGCGTAGCCGAACATGATGCCCTGGTCGCCGGCGCCTTCGTCCTTGTTGCCGGCGCTGTCCACGCCCTGGGCAATATCGATCGACTGCGAGTGCAGGTGCACGGCGACATCAGCCTTTTGCCAATGGAAGCCGTCCTGCTCGTAGCCGATGTCCCGGATCGCCATGCGCGCGAGATGGGTCAGCAGCTCCGGCGTGACCGTCTCGGGCCCTCGCGTTTCACCAGCCAGGACGACGCGATTGGTCGTGACAAGCGTTTCGCACGCAACGCGGGCGTAAGGATCGGCCTCAAGGAAGGCATCAAGAACCGTGTCACTGATCCGATCAGCAACCTTGTCAGGATGACCTTCCGATACCGACTCCGAAGTAAAGAGGTAGTCGCCCGTGTCCCGCATGGGTGATCTCTCGCACTAGGATTGGGGTTCACGCCGCCAGTATGGCGGTTTTCAGCACGATGCCAAAGTCGCGGGGTGTGTGGCGGAAACTCCCCGCAGGGTCAAGCTGTCACACTATTCCGAGGACATCCATCATCGAATAGAGACCCGGAGGGCGTGCAATGGCCCACAAAGCGGCCCGAACCGCCCCAGTTGCGAATGCGCGCCGATCGAAGGCACGATGCGTCAGCACGATGTGCTCGGTCCCCGCGGCGAAAATCAGGCTGTGCTCACCGACAACCTGACCGCCACGGAGCGCGGCGAAGCCGATCGCGCCGGTCTTACGGGCACCGGTATGACCGTGCCGCCCGCTTTCCATCACGTCGTCCAGGCGCACGCCACGTCCCTTTGCCACGGCCCGTCCCATGCCGATGGCGGTCCCCGACGGGGCATCCACCTTCTGCCGGTGGTGCATTTCGACAATCTCGGCGTCGTATGTCTCAGCAGGCAGGGCGGCGGCCATGCGCTCCGCCAAAGCCAGCACAAGGTTGACGCCGGCGGCAAAGTTGGACGCGTAGACAACCGGGACACGTTCGGCGGCCTGTGCCACAGCGGCTTCGTCATCCGCTGACAGGCCGGACGTGCCCAGGATCCAGGCCTTACCGGATTGTGCCATGATGGTGGCTGTCGCCTGGGCGGTCGCAGCGTTGGTAAAATCGATGACCACGTCCGCGATGGCGGCAAGGCCTGCAAGGTCGGGGCTGCTTCGGCTGGTGCCGCCCGCCAGAGTGGCGCCGGCGGCGGCGACTTCTTCGGTCAGAAGGCGCCCCATCCGGCCGGTGATGCCAGCGATGCCGATACGTGTCGTCATGGTGTCCTCCGCGGGCTCATTCATGGGAGTGTGCGGGGGTTCAATGCCTTGGTCCAGCGCCGCACCCGGGCCTGCCGACGCAGCCGCGGCCCTGAGCCGAATGTCGCGAAAAATCCCGACGACAGCCAGTCTGCTGTGATCAGGTGCCCTGTGGTATTGGGGCCAATGCGGACTGCACTAAGCAGTCCACATGGCCGTCGAACCGAAGGCGAACCCGCCGCAAGCTCAGGCGCGCGCTAGGCTCGTCCGCCCTCAAAGAATGCCGCCACCTTGGCAAAGAATCCTTCGTGGTCCGGACTGCCCTTGCTATGCGCGCCGGATTCGGCCTCAAACGCTTCAAGCAGTTCCCGCTGTTTCGGCGTCAGGTTCTGCGGTGTCTCCACGGCAACCTGGATGAACATATCACCGCGGGCTGCACTCCGCAGAACGGAGAAACCCTTGCCGCGCAGCCGGAACTGATCGCCCGTTTGCGTCCCCGGCGGAATTTTCACCTTCGCCCGAGTGCCGTCAATAACCGGCACTTCGATCTCATCGCCAAGCGCCGCCTGAGTCATTCGCAGCGGCACACGCATCAATATGTTGGCTTGCTCGCGCTGGAAGAACTCGTGCGGTCGTATGGATACATGCACATACAGATCGCCGTTTGGCGCGCCCTGGCCGCCCGCCTCGCCTTCGCCCGACAGGCGTATCCGGGTGCCGTCCTCGACACCAGCGGGAATCTGCACGGCAATGCTGCGTTCCCGCTGCACCGTGCCGGCGCCATGGCAGACGCGGCACGGGTTCCGGATTACCCGGCCCTGGCCGCCACAGGTCGGGCAGGTACGCTCGATCAGGAAGAAACCTTGCTGCGCCCGAACCTTGCCGGCGCCGTGACAGGTCGGGCAGGTATCCGCGGCCTTTCCCTTGTCCTCCGAACCCGAGCCGTTGCAGGCTTCGCAACGCACGCGGGTGGGCACGCGCAGATTGACTTTGGTCCCGCTGAAAGCATCCGCGAGATCGATTTCAACGCCCTGGCGCAAATCGGCGCCGGTCCGTGTTCGTCCTGTGCCACCGCGGCGGCCCATGCCGAACATCTGATCAAAAATGTCGCCCAGATCGCCCGTGGCCGAGAAGTCGAAGCCGCCGAAGCCACCGGGACCGCCCGCACCACCGCCTTGCTCGAAAGCCGCATGGCCGAAGCGGTCATAGGCTGCGCGCTTCTGATCGTCCTTCAGAATGTCGTAGGCTTCGCTGACGTCCTTGAACCGCGCCTCGGCCTGCTTGTCGCCGGGATTGCGATCGGGATGGTATTGCATCGCGAGCTTGCGATACGCCCTCTTCAGGTCGTCCGCACTGGCGTCTTTCGCCACACCCAGAGTGGCATAGTAATCCTGCTTGGCCATATCAGCCCTTTATGTAGCCGGTATCGCCCTCATGCGCGTCCGGAAAATGTATGCTCCCAGAACAGACGTCGCGCCCGCCTTCACATGAAGCGCGGGCGCGACCCATTTCATCAGTCAGCCCGTATGATCAGGCAGACTTCTTCTTCTGCTCGTCCACTTCCTCAAACTCGGCGTCAACCACCTTGTCCTCGGGCGCGGCGCCTTGAGCCTGCGGGCCAGCACCGCCCGCCTGTTCGGCCTTGTACATCGCCTCGCCAATCTTCATGGCGGCCTGGCTGAGCCGATCCGTGGCGGCCTTTAGCGCATCGGGGTCAGAGCCCTCCAGTGCAGACTTCGCTGCAGCAAGAGCGGAGTCCGCCTCACCTCTCTCCTGGGCGCCCAGCTTATCGCCGTGCTCCTTCAGGTTCCGTTCAACCTGATGGATCAGGCTTTCCGCATGGTTGCGGGCTTCCACCATCTCACGCCGCTTCTTGTCCGCCTCGGCGTTGGCTTCCGCTTCCTTCACCATGCGCTGGATGTCGGACTCAGACAGACCGCCGCTGGCCTGGATGCGGATCTGCTGCTCCTTGCTGGTGGCCTTGTCCTTCGCGGAGACGGACACGATGCCGTTCGCATCAATGTCGAACGTCACCTCGATCTGCGGCACGCCACGCGGGGCAGAGGGAATGCCGGTCAGGTCGAAGTTGCCCAGCAGCTTGTTGTCAGCCGCCATCTCCCGCTCACCCTGGTAAACCTTGATCGTCACGGCCTGCTGGTTGTCGTCAGCGGTCGAAAAGGTCTGGCTCTTTTTGGTCGGGATCGTCGTGTTGCGGTCGATCAGGCGGGTAAACACGCCACCCAGGGTCTCAATGCCGAGTGAGAGCGGAGTCACATCGAGCAGAAGCACGTCCTTGACGTCGCCCTTTAGCACGCCACCCTGCACCGCTGCGCCGATTGCCACGACTTCGTCGGGGTTTACGTTGCGGGCCGGTTCCTTGCCGAAGAAGGACTTAACCGTCTCGATCACCTTGGGCATGCGGGTCATGCCGCCAACCAGGATCACTTCATTGATCTCGCTGGCAGATACCCCGGCGTCCTTCAAGGCCGCACGGCAGGGGTCCAGCGTTCGGCTGACCAGATCGTCAACCAGCGCTTCCAGCTTCGCTCGCGACAGCTTCATCACCAGATGCTTCGGCCCAGTGGCGTCCGCGGTGATGAACGGCAGGTTGATCTCGGTTTCTTTGGAAGACGACAGCTCGATCTTCGCCTTCTCGGCAGCCTCTTTCAGCCGCTGCAGCGCGAGCTTGTCCTTGCGCAGGTCGATGCCCTGTTCCTTGCGGAACTCATCGGCCATGTAGTCAATAACACGCAGGTCGAAGTCTTCACCGCCCAGGAACGTGTCACCGTTAGTGGACTTCACCTCAAACACGCCGTCGCCGATTTCCAGCACGGAGATATCAAAGGTGCCGCCGCCGAGGTCATAGACCGCGATGGTGCCAGTGGCCTTCTTGTCCATGCCGTAGGCGAGCGCCGCGGCCGTCGGTTCGTTGATGATGCGCAGGACTTCCAGCCCGGCGATCCGCCCGGCATCCTTGGTCGCCTGACGCTGGCTGTCATTGAAGTAGGCCGGGACGGTGATAACCGCCTGGGAAACCGGCTCACCCAAGTAGGCTTCCGCCGTCTCCTTCATTTTGCCAAGCACAAATGCACTGATCTGGCTCGGAGCGTATTTCTGGCCCTTCACCTCGACGGCCGCGTCGCCATTTTCGCCACGCACGATGGCGTAGGGAACCATTCCCTTGTCCTTGGCAACCAGCGGATCGTCATAGCGGCGGCCGATCAGGCGCTTCACCGCAAAAAGTGTGTTCGTTGGATTGGTGACCGCCTGGCGCTTCGCAGACTGCCCAACCAGACGCTCTCCACCGTCGGTGAACGCCACCATGCTGGGGGTAGTGCGGGCGCCTTCCG
>DAICYU010000373.1 GCA_027311485.1 Acetobacteraceae bacterium | reverse complement strand
AACCTGACCGGCAAGATCAACGCCGTCTTCGAAGGCGCCGGTCTGCGCATTATCGCGCAGAAGCGCATCCAGATGACGCAGGCGCAGGCCGAGGCGTTCTATGGCGTCCACAAGGAACGCCCGTTCTTCCGTGACCTCGTCACATTCATGATTTCGGGTCCGGTCGTGGTGCAGGTGCTGGAGGGCGAGAACGCGGTTGCCCGGAACCGTGAGCTGATGGGTGCCACCGACCCGAAGAAGGCCGACGCCGGCACGATCCGCGCCCAGTTTGCCGAAAGCATCGAGGCGAATTCAGTCCACGGATCGGACAGTGCCGAGAACGCCGCGACCGAGATCGCCTTTTTCTTCTCGGGTATCGAGCTCGTCGGATGAAGTCCGGCGCCACGGACTGGATTGCGCTGTTGGGCCGCGTGCTGCTCAGCGCGATCTTTCTGTGGGCTGGATATGGCAAGGCCATGGCGCCCTCGGCGACCATGGCCACGTTCGGGCACCTTGGATTGCCGGTGCCTGGACTGGCCTACGCTGTCGCGCTGGCGATCGAAATCGGCTTCGGCCTCCTGGTCCTGGTCGGCTTCAAGGCTCGGCTCTCGGCGTTGGTCCTTGCCGGCTGGTGCATCGCCACGGCGCTGGTCGCGCATGACCACCCGGCCGTGCGGGAGCAGATGATCAACTTCATGAAGAACGTGTCGATGGCGGGCGGCTTCCTGCAAATTGTGGCATTCGGCCCCGGCCGGTTCAGCGTCGACCGCACGTAATGCCGGTTCGGCGGGTTCTGCTGGCCGCCGAGATGCTGCGTGGCGCCGCGACAACGTCGCGGCTGTTGCCTCTGGCCGTCGAGCTGGCGGACCGTGGGCACGATGTCAGTCTGGCATTACCGGCGGAGCTGCGGGATTCGGTCGCCGCGACAGGATTCCCGGTGGAAGACGCCCCGCGTTGGACGGCGCCGCCCCCGCCCGGGTTTGTTGCGGTATCGTTTGCCGACATCCTGATGCATGCTGGCTACGCCACGCCCGGTGCGCTGCGCGGCCTGCTGGACGGCTGGCGCACCGTGCTGGCACGGACGCGCCCGGACCTGCTGGTTGCCGATTTCGCACCGACGGCGATGCTCGCGGCCGGTGCCAGCGGCATACCGGTGGCCGCGGTCGGCGACGGCTTCAGCCTGCCGCCTTTGGCGTCGCCCTTCCCCGGTCTGCGCAGTTGGGCCGACCAGCCGGCGGATGTGGGCACCAGCGTCGAGGGGCGGGTGCTGGCGGTGGTGAATATCTGCCTCGGTCGTACCGGCACCGCGGAATGGCGAGCGTTGCGGGATATGTTTGCCAACGTCCCGACGTTTCTATGCGCCTTCCCGGAACTGGATCATTACACGGACCGTTCAGATGGCGCGTATCTGGGCGCGGTGTTCCCGCCGTCGCGTGGCCCGGCCGCGGTATGGCCAGCGGGGGCAGGGGACAGGCCTGCGGAGGGGCAGGTTCCAGGGGGGCAGGTTCCGGGCGACCGGGTTTATGTTGACCTCGATCCCCGTCATCCGGCGCTGCCTGGATTGGCCGCGGCGCTCGACCGGCTGGGTTTGCCGACCCTGATCCAGGCCGCGGCGCTGCCACCGCGCGTGGCCGATGCGCTGGAGCGGGGGGCCATTCAGGTCACCACCACCGGCAATCGCGCATCCCTGCTGGCCGGCGCCAGTTTCGTGGTGTGTCAGGGGTTGGAGATTGCCGCCCCGGCGCTGCTGGCCGGCAAGCCGCTGCTGATGCTGCAGGTGTTTGTCGAGCAGATGATGACGCTGCACCGCGTTGCGGGGCAGGGACTGGGGCACGGGATCGCACCCGATGCCGATGCCGCCGCGATCGACGGTGCCCTGCGCCGGCTGGCGGACGACAAAGCCTGCCGTTTGCGCGCGGTCAATTTCAGCCGCTCCTATGACGGGTATCGGCCCGGCATCGCGGTCGAAGCCATGGCGGACGGGATTGACGCGCTGCTTGGCTGACAACACCTGCCGTTTTGTGTAGATCACGCGGTCACGTCCGCAAGAACAGGGTAATCGCCATGCCAGACAGCCTCGCGCCCGCCGGCGACAGCATGATCGTCGACATGATCCGCCGTTTCTCCCAGGAACGGCTGGCTCCTTTGGCGGCGGAGCGGGAAAAGCGGAAGCGGATCGAGCCGGAGATCATCGCCGAACTGGGGGAGCTGGGGGTGTTCGGCGCCACCACGCCGGCCGAGTGGGACGGCAGTGAAATCGACCCGGTTACCTATGCCATGCTGCTGGAGGAGATTGCCGCCGGTGACGGGTCGGTTTCGACCATGGTGTCGGTGCACAACTCCCCGACCTGCATCGTCGTGAGCAATTTCGGCAGAGACGCGCAGAAGGATCGCTGGCTGCGCAAGCTGGCCACCGGGGAGCATGTTGGGTCATTCGGCCTGACCGAGCCGCAGGCGGGTTCGGATGCGTCCAACCTGAAGACCCGGGCGGTGAAGAAGGGCGACCGCTACATCGTCAATGGCGCCAAACAGTTCATCAGCAATGCGGCGCATCCGGGCAGCCTGGTGTTCTTCGCGGTGACCGACCCGACGGCCGGCAAGAAGGGCCTGTCCTGCTTCGTGATCGACAAGACGCATCCGGGATTCTCGATTGCCAGGACCGAGGAGAAGCTGGGCCAGAAAGCCTCCGACACCTGCGCGCTGGCGTTCGAGGATATGGAAGTCCCCGAGGACCAGCGCATCGGCGCCGAGGGCGAAGGCTACAAGATCGCCCTGTCCACGCTGGAAAGCGGCCGGATCGGCATCGCCGCGCAGAGTGTTGGCATGGCCCGCGCGGCGCTGGACTATGCCGTGGGCTATGCGAAGGATCGCAAGGCGTTTGGTGGCGCGATCATCGACTTCCAGGCTGTCGGCTTCCGGCTGGCCGACGCGAAGACCAAACTGGAAGCCGCACGGCAACTGACATTGCATGCGGCGCGCCTGAAGGCGGAAGGCAAGCCGGCCCTGGAAGCTGCCTGCATGGCGAAGCTGTTCGCCTCCGAAATTGCCGAAGCGGTCTGCACCGCCGCGATCCAGACCCTGGGCGGCTACGGGTTCCTGGCCGACTACCCGGTGGAGCGTATCTACCGCGACGTGCGCGTCTGTCAGATCTACGAAGGCACGTCGGACGTGCAGAAACTGATTCTGCAGCGGATGCTGTAGTTGCTGCACCACCTGCTGCAGGGGCTGCGCAGGCCGCTGACCGAACCGCCGCCACCGCCCGATCCGGAGACGGCGGCGCTGGCCGCAAGGCTGGATCATGAGGCGCGCCGGAAGCTGGGACAAAGCCTGTCCATTCGTCTGGTGGACGCCGGGTCGTGCAATGGCTGCGAGCTGGAAATCAACGCGCTGAACAACGCGTTCAACGACCTGGAGCGGTACGGGCTGAAGTTTGTCGCATCACCCCGGCATGCCGATGTGCTGCTGGTCACCGGTCCGGTGACCAAGAACATGCGCGAAGCGCTGGAGCGTACATACCGCGCGATCCCGAATCCCAAATGGGTGGTGGCGGTCGGTGATTGCGGCGCTGATGGCGGCATCTTCGCCGGCAGCTACGCCGTGTCCGGCGGCGTGTCCACAGTGGTGCCGGTGGACCTGGTGATCCGCGGCTGTCCGCCGACACCGAAGCAATTGCTGCAGGGGTTGCTGGCATTGTTCGGGGACTGAACGGGTTATCCCTGTTCGGGGACTGAACGGGTTAACTTTGTTCGGGGACTGAACGGTTTTTCTGGCTTCGGTGCCGCGGACAGGGCATAGCATCGCGCAGGGCCGTGGCCGGTTCCTGGCCGGCGGACCCGCTCCTTGCAGGGACTTCGATGCCGCCATCAACTTTGCTGCTCCGCTTCGGTTCTGTCCTGGCGTGCCTGAGCTTTCTCACCCCATCTGCGCTTGTTTCAGCCGGGCGGGCGCAGGGCGTTGCGCCGTCCACGGCCGCTGTCCCCGGTACGGCGCTCGCGCCGTCGCCGGCCGCAACAACTGCTGCGCCGCCCGTACCGGGCGCGGCCCATGATCCGGTGATCGGCAGTGTCGAAGGGCACCTGATCTATCTCAGCGAACTGGGCACGGCTTCAAAGACGCTGCCGGACAATCTGCGCGGCCTGCCGTACGACACGCTTTATCCCGTCCTGCTGGACCGCATGGTCGACCATGAGGCGCTGGTGATCATGGCTCGGCGCAAGGGCCTGGAAGAGAAGAAGGAGATTCAGCGAGAAATTCAGGAAGCCACCGGGCGAATTCTGGAAGGCGCCTATCTGGCTGAAGTAGCCGCGCCGCAGGTCACGGAACAGGCAATCCAGGCGCTGTACAACCGACTGTATGCCAGCCGCTCCACCACCGAGGAGGTGCGGGCTCGGCACATCCTGGTCACGACCGAGGCGGAGGCGCGCAAAGTGCTGGATGACCTGAAACACGGCGCGGATTTCGCGACCATTGCCAGGGTCGTCAGCAAGGACCCGGATGCCAGCCGTGGCGGCGACCTTGGGTTCTTCCGACGGGAACAGGTATGGCCCGGTTTTGCGGACGTTGCGTTCGCCCTGCAACCCGGGCAGGTGGCGCCAAACCCGATCCACAACGAATTCGGCTGGCATGTGATCAAGGTGGAGGAGCGCCGCATCGTCGCCCCGCCCGGCCTGTCGGAGGTTCACGACCAGTTGAAACAGCAGTTGCTGTCCGCCGCCGTGCAGCGCGCAATCGCGCAGGCGCGCGCGCAACTGGCAATCCACGAGTTCAACCTCGACGGGTCGGAAATCGACTCGACCCCGAAGCTGAACATGGGCGGTGGAACGCCAGCGCAATAACCGCCGGCGCGCCGGTTCCAGATCG
>DAICYU010000372.1 GCA_027311485.1 Acetobacteraceae bacterium | reverse complement strand
ACACCATCGCCACAGTGGTTTCCGGCGGCTGTTCCTGATCTTTTGGCGTAAAGCTGGGAAGCCCAAGCAGCAGGAACAGCAGCACCGCAAGGTGCAAGGTGATGGAGGCAACCAGACTGGCGCGCAGCCGTAACGGCATGGTTTGCGATCTCTCGCTGGCCCGGTCGGCGCGGAACAGGCGCTGCAGCACGAAGGGGTGACCGCTACTTGTGCGCGGGGGCGGCGGGCGTGGCCGCAGGTGCGGCTGCCGTGGCAGGTTGTTCGGCGAGCAGGGCCACCTTGGTGAAGCCACCCTGAGTGATGGTGCCCATCACCTCCATGATCCTGCCATAGGCCAGATCCTTGTCGCCGCGGACGAAGATCCGGCGATCAGGATTGTTCTGCGCAATGGCCTGCAGTTTGGCGACGATCTCGGACAGATCGACCTGCTGATCCTGAAGGAAGATCGTCCCGTCGGCCTTGATCGAAACCGTCAGCGGCTGGCTGTCGGAGTTCAGTTGCTGCGCGTTCGTCTTCGGCAGGTCGACCGACACCCCAGATGTCATCAGCGGTGCGGTGACCATGAAGATGATCAGCAGCACCAGCATCACGTCGACCAGCGGTGTGACGTTGATATCCGCCAGTGGACGATAGCGCCCCCGACGCCCCCGACCACCGGTGTTTATGGTAAACGCCATGGCTCAGGCGCGCTCCTCGCTCTGGCGGGACAGGATGGCGCTGAACTCGCTGCCAAAGTTTTCCATGCGACCGGCGAAGCGGGTCAGGCTGCTGCTGATCTGGTTGTATGCCAGCACCGCCGGGATCGCCGCCACAAGGCCGATCGCGGTTGCGAACAGCGCTTCCGCAATGCCCGGCGCAACGACCGCAAGATTGGTGTTGTGCATCGCCGCAATCGCCGAGAAGCTGTGCATGATGCCCCAGACAGTGCCGAACAGGCCGATGAACGGCGCGGTGGCGCCAACGCTGGCCAGGAACACCATCCAGCGCTCCATCCGGTCCATTTCACGCTGCACCGTCACGTTGATGGCGCGATCGATACGCTCGCGCACGCTGGTCTGGGCGATATCGGCACCGGCGACGCGCGCGGACCGGAGCCATTCGCCCATTGCCGCGGCAAACACAGATGCCATCGGGTGGGTCGGTCGCGTGCCCTCGCGGTCGAACAACTCATCCAGGCTGCCACCGGACCAGAACCGGTCCTCGAAGCCGTCAGCCTCCTTATTCACCTTGCGCAGCGTGGTCCATTTTTCGAACACCACCGCCCAGACCCACACGCTGGCGCTGAGCAGGCCGAGCATGACAAGTTTGACGACAATGTCGGCCTGCATGAACAGGCCCCAGAGCGAGAGGTCGCCACCGGCTGTTCCCAGGTTCACCGCATCCACTGCCCGATCCACTGCCTAATCCTCTATTTCGATCGCATTCGCGACGTCATGACGCATTGCAACCAGCGCGTCTCGCCACTCGGGCGGGATACGGGCCGGTCTGTTCCCTCCGATTCGGACGCATGCCAGCTTGATGCGCAACACCGCGCAAATTCCGGCGAGACCGCTCACGGTTTGGCGCAAGAGCACACTCGCCGCGGTTACGTCCAGTGTTTCCGTATCCACGGTCAGCGTGTCATCGAGTCGCGCTGGCCGGACATAGTCGATTTCCGCCCGGTGCACCACGAACATAAGATTAAAACGTTCCACAAGCGCTGCATGCGGGATACCTGCCTCACGCAGGGCTTCGGTACGGGCACGCTCAGCGTAGCGCAGGTAATTGGCGTGATAGACGATGCCACCGGCATCGGTGTCCTCATAATAGATCCGCATCGAATACCGATGCATGGAGCCTTTATGAGTATTCATTTATCCGGGTCCGTTGCCGCGGGATCGGATCGGTCATCGGCGATGTCCAGCAGGGGCAGCGGCGCGCGGGGCGGTTTCAGGCCAAGGTGTCGCCAGCCGGGCTCGCCCAGCATCCGGCCGCGGCTTGTGCGCAGGATCAGGCCCTCCTGGATCAGGTAGGGCTCGATGACGTCCTCCAGCGTGTCGCGGGCTTCGGCTAAGGCGGCGGCCAGTGTCTCCACGCCGACCGGGCCGCCGGCATGGTGGTCGGCGATACGGCGAAGATAGCGGCGGTCCATCGAATCAAGGCCCAGCCGGTCGACTTCCAAGCGGGTCAGCGCCGCGTCGGCGATGCCACGGTCGACCGGGATGTTGCCCTGCACAGCGGCAAAGTCGCGCACCCGGCGCAGCAGGCGCCCGGCGATGCGGGGCGTGCCGCGGGACCTGGTGGCGATTTCCGCGGCGCCGTCGTCCGTGAGTGTGAAATCCAGCAGGCGCGCGCCACGGGAGACGATCAGGCGCAGTTCCTCGGGCGTATAGAACACCAGGCGCAACGGGATGCCGAAACGGTCCCGCAGCGGCGTCGCCAGCAGGCCGGCGCGGGTGGTGGCACCGACCAGGGTGAACGGCGGCAGGTCGATGCGCACGCTGCGCGCCGCCGGGCCTTCGCCGATGATCAGGTCAAGCTGGAAATCCTCCATCGCCGGATACAGAATTTCCTCAATGGCGGGCTGCAGGCGATGGATTTCGTCGATGAACAGGACATCGCGGGGCTGCAGATTTGTCAGGATTGCGGCAAGGTCGCCGGCCTTGGCGATCACCGGCCCGGATGTGGCACGGAAGCCGACGCCAAGTTCGCGCGCGACGATCTGCGCCAGCGTCGTCTTGCCCAGGCCCGGCGGACCATGCAGCAGGACATGGTCCAGGGCCTCCCCGCGCGCCTTCGCCGCCTGGATGAAGATGGCGAGGTTCTCGCGGGAGGCTTTCTGTCCGGTGAAGTCGGCTAGGGTTTGCGGGCGGAGCGATGCCTCCGCGGCATCTTCCGGCTGCCGGGCGGCGGAAATGTCCCGGCTTCCTGGGGAGCGGTCTTCGGTGTCTGTCATCCGGCCGCCTTCTGCGCCAGTTCCTTCAGGCTGTCACGGATCAGTGCATCCAGGGTTGCGCCGGCGCCAAGCCGGTCGGCAATGCGCGCAACCACCTGCGCGGCTTCCGGCCGCCGGTAGCCCAGATTGACCAGGGCGGAAACCGCATCATCCGCCGGGGTGGCAGGGGCGCTGGTCGGGGTAAAGGTGATACCGGCCGAGGACGGCATGGCGCCAGCCTTGTCGCGCAGTTCAGTCAGCAGCCGGATCGCCAGGCGTGGCCCGACGCCTGGGGCGCGGGTCAGGCTGCCCTTGTCGCCGGCCGCGATGGCGCCAATCAGGTCCTTCGGCGACAGCACGGACAGGATGCCAAGCGCGACCTTGCCGCCGACGCCCTGAACCGTGGTGAGCAGCCGGAACCAGTCGCGTTCGGCCGAATCCGCGAAGCCGTACAGCAGGATTGCGTCTTCGCGCACATGCGTTTCGATCAGCACGCGGGCCGTCTCCGGCGGCTGGGGCAGGGCAGCGAGGGTGCGGGACGATGCCTGCACGAGATAGCCGACACCACCCACGTCAATGATGCAGGTGCCGTCGGAGAGTGAGTCCACTCGTCCGGTTAACTGGGCGATCATATGGGGTCCTGCCCGAGAGCGGCCGCGATTCGGCTGCCGCAGTATAGCGCTTATTGGCCGCCGCGTGGCTCAATCCAGGAAACGTGCCTGCTGATCGATGTCGGACGTAACGGGGCTCAGGTCCCGTTCCCCTCGATAAAGCAGATGATGGCGCCGCCGGCCCAGCAGGCGACGCCCTCACCGGTGGGGTTGTCGTGCCGGTGCAGCACACTGCCTTCGGGCACGTCCAGCCACTGATACGGCGGGTTTTGCCAGCGGGAGAATTCGCCGCCGATGAACGCCTGATAATGGCCATTGACGATGCGGTATTGCACCGTCCGGCAATCCGCCAGATCGCAGCAGGAAATGCCCGTCTTTGGCTGGCGCAGGCTCTTGAACCAGGGTGCCAGGACCGGATCGGCATCCGGCGGCGGCGCCGCATGCAGCGGCAGCGCCGGACTGTAGATAAGAACCAGCATGACCACTGAGCGAACCCAACCGCGCGACATCGGCTCGACCTCTCCGATCGTCATTGCCCTTGCGCCAGTCGCTGCGGGGCCGGCGGCTTTGCATCATGGCGGGACGGTGCGCGAGCGTTCAGCGACCGAAGCGACAGGTACTACTTGGATAGGTCGGATTTCTGCCATTCCAAGCCGTTTGGGTTGCCGGCGCATGAACGTGAAGACAGCCGGAAACGTCAGACCCGGCCGAGTGCCTTCAAAATCACCGCCGGCGTCAGCGGAATTTCCGTGATTGTGATCCCGAACGAGGCCAGCGCGTCGTTCACCGCATTGGCAACCGCCGCCGCGGCGCCGGCCGTGCCGGCCTCACCGGCCCCCTTCGCACCCAACTCGGTTTCCGCCGTCGGCGAAACGATGTGGCCGACCGCGATGTCCGGCATCTCGGCCGCCATCGGCACCAGGTAGTCGGCCATGTTGGCGTTCAGCATCTGGCCGCGCTCGTCGTACCGGCAATGTTCGAACAGCGCCGCGCCAAGGCCCTGCACCACGCCGCCACGCACCTGCTCATCGACAAGTTGCGGATTCAATATCGTCCCACAGTCCTCCACCACCCAGTGGCCCAGCAGGCGTACCATGCCGGTGTCCGGATCGACCTCCAGCCAGCTTGCCTGGATTCCATTGGTAAAGGCGAACGGATAGTCCCGGGGGACATAATGTTTCGTCGCCATCAGCTCCGCCTGGAACCCCGGCGGCAAAGTATCCGGACGGAAATAGGCAATGCGGGCCACCTCGGCGAGATCAAGACGTTCCGTTCCCGATTCCGCATCGACGATCCGGCCGTCACGGATATCGAGCGCC
>DAICYU010000371.1 GCA_027311485.1 Acetobacteraceae bacterium | reverse complement strand
CGGACTGATCATCCAGGCCGCCCTGAGCCATCCCAGCATGGTCGGGGCGCTTGGCCACAACGTGCCGCTGGTGTTCACCACGGTTTTCGCTGGCGGCTGCATGCTGGCCGGCCTGGCCGGGGTCATCGGCGGAAACTACCAGACAACCGAGCCGGGGATGGCGGATGCGATGGGGCCGATCGTGTTCGTCGTCGTGGTATTCGGCGGCCTCGGGTCGCTGGCGGGGTGCTTCGTCGCCTCGATCATCATGGGCATGATCCAGACCTTCGCCGTCGTTATCGACTACTCATTCGCCGATCTGCTGCGGCCGTTCGGCGTGGCGCTGTCCGGTGATACCCTTCTGACTGAAGTGCTGACGGTACCGGTTTCGCGCATCGGTGCGCTGCTGCCCCTGCTGATGATGGTGCTGATCCTGTTCTTCCGCCCGCGCGGCCTGATGGGGACGAGGGATACATGAGGGCGTGGTGGCTGATCCTGCTGGTGATTGTGGTGGCGTTGGCCCTGCCGTGGGGGTTCTACGACTGGGCGCATCACCGGCATGCGGGATTTCTGATTTCGATGCTCAGCCAGATGGGCATGATGGTGATCCTGGCGCTGTCGTACAACATGCTGCTGGGTCAGGCAGGCCTGTTTTCGCTGTGCCACGCGACGTTTTTCGGCATCGGCGGCTACGCCACGGTGCACTTCCTGAATGCCGCCGGCGCTGGTGAACTGCCGGTGCCGATGGAGTTCATGCCGCTGCTGGCCGGGCTGTGCGGGCTGGCGCTGGCGATCCTGTTCGGTGCGATGGCAACGAAGCAGCGGACCACGGCCTTCGCCATGATCACGCTGGGCATCGGCGAACTGATGGCGACCGCCGCGCTGATGTTCCAGCACTTCTTCGGCGGTGAGGGCGGCGTCACGACCGACCGGATGATCAACAACAGCATCTTCGGGTTGAACTATGCGCATGGGATCGAGGTCTATTACCTGATCGTGGCATGGACGGTGATCGCAACCGGCCTGATGTATTTCCTGACGCTGACCCCGTTGGGGCGGATGGCGAATGCGACGCGGGACAATTTCGAGCGCGCCCAGTTCATCGGCTACGATCCGCGATCGGTGCGCTTCCTGCAGTTCGCGCTGGCCGGCTTCTTCGCCGGCATCGGCGGCGGGCTGTATGCGATCACCTATGAGATCGTCACGTTCGACGCCCTGGGGGCGCCGCTTTCGGCGAATGCGCTGCTGATGGCCTATATTGGCGGCAGCGGGGTGTTCGGTGGCCCCATCCTGGGCGCTGTGCTGATCACGCTGCTGCAAAGCGGGGTGAGCCTGCTTTCCAACTCCTGGCTGGTTTATGTCGGCGTCCTGTTCATCGGAATGGTGATCTTCGCGCCATCCGGGTTGGCCGGGATCATCCAGGCGCACGGGCCGATCCAGCGCAGCGGGCGGCTGGGGCAGCTCGCGGTGCCGTATCTGCGTCTCCTGGTACCGTCCATGGCGGCCGTGTTCGGCTTTGTCGGGCTGGTCGAGTTGCTGTCGTTCCTGACAATCGGGGAGGCGCAGGGCAAAAAGCTGGTCCTGTTCGGCAACCCGATTCATGCAGCTTCGGCGTTGCCGTGGGTGATTTCGGCGGTGGCGCTGCTGGCCGGCGGCATCTGGCTGCGATGGGAAGCAACCGGTTTCCGCCGCATCTGGACATCACTCAGCAGCGGTCAGCAGGCATGACTTCCCTGTCGTTGCGCGATGTGCGCAAAAGCTTCGGACCGACTGAGATCATCCGTGGCGTGACGCTGGATGTTGCGCCGGGGGAGCGGCATTGCATCATCGGACCGAACGGGGCCGGGAAAACCACCTGCTTCAACCTGATCAGTGGACGGTTTCCGATCACATCAGGCGAAATCCTGCTGAACGGGCATCGGATCGACCAGTTACCACCGCACCGGATCAACCGGATGGGGCTGTCGCGCAGCTTCCAGATCACCTCGATCTTCCACCGGCTGTCGGTGTTTGAGAATCTGCGCTGCGCCCTGCTGTGGAGCATGGGATACCGGTATTCGTTCTGGTCGCCGTTGTGGCGGCAGAAGGCGCTGAACGAGCGGGCCGATGCGTTGCTTGAGGATCTCAATCTCACGTCCAGGCGCGACGTGCTGGCCGGGCTGCTTTCGTACGCGGAACAGCGGGCGCTGGAGATCGGCATGACGATCGCCGGCGGTGCCTCGGTGATCCTGCTGGATGAGCCGACGGCAGGCATGAGCAATACCGAAACGGATTACGCAATGGCGCTGATCCGTCGCGTAACCGAAGGCAAGACGTTGCTGATGGTCGAGCACGACATGAAGGTGGTGTTCGACCTGGCGGATGTCATTACGGTGCTGGTGTACGGGCAGGTGATCGCGTCTGGTCCCCCGGCGGCGGTGCGGGCAAGCCGAGCAGTGCAGGAGGCGTATTTGGGTGCGTTGGAAGGGTGATGCTGCGGGTTCGGGATCTGCATGCCTATTACGGACAGAGCCACATCCTGCATGGCGTGGACCTTGACGTCGGCGAGGGGGAGATCGTCTCCTTACTTGGACGCAATGGCGTCGGCCGGACCACCATGTGCAAGGCGATCATGGGGCTGGTGCCGCCGCGTGGGCAGGTGATGTTTCGCGGGCGCGATCTGGCCGGCCTTCGCACGGACCTGATCGCCCGCGCGGGGATCGGCTACGTGCCCGAGGACCGGCAGGTGTTCCCGACGTTGACGGTGCGGCAGAACCTGGAACTCGGCCTGAAGCGCGCCGGCCGTTTCGGACGTTGGACGTTCGACGATGTGTTCCGCCTGTTCCCGAACCTGGAACGGCGGCAAAACAACCCCGCGGGCGTGCTGTCCGGCGGGGAGCAGCAGATGCTGACCATGTGCCGCACCCTGATGGGCGATCCGGACCTGATCCTGATCGATGAGCCGACCGAAGGCCTGGCACCGCTCCTTGTCGAACAGGTCGGCACCCTGCTGGCCGAAATCGCTCGGCGTGGCATCTCCATCCTCCTGGTCGAGCAGAAACTGACGATCGCGCTGAAGATCTCCGGGCGGCTTTACGTCATGGGGCACGGGCGGATCGTGTTCGAAGGCACGCCAGCCGATCTGGCGGGTCATGCAACGATCAGGCAGGAGTGGCTGGAGGTCTGACGGGCGTGGCTGCACCGGGCCGATCTTGACGAATGCCGGCCGGCGGCTTCTGCTTCGCAGGGGAAAAGGAACGGCGATGATACAGATACGTCAGGTCGGATCTCGGATCGGTGTGGAGGTTTCCGGCGTCGCGGTTCGCGACCTCGATGACGCCGGGTTCGCACCGCTTTACCAGGCCTGGCTCGACCATAACGTTCTGGTGGTGAAGGATCAGGACCTGGCCCTGGGCGAATTCCTGGCCTACAGCCGCCGCTTCGGCGTCGTCACGCCGCATCCGTCAAAAAGCACGCGGCATCCCGACATGCCGGAAATCACCATGCTGGGTATCAACAAGTTCCGCACCGACGGCAGCCTGGATCAGGCGATTTACCGCCGCGGTGCCGAGAACTGGCACACCGACGGCGCCTATGACGCGGTTCCGTTCAAGGCGACCCAGCTTTATGCCCTGGCAATCCCCGACAGCGGCGGCGACACGCTGTTCGCCAGCGGCTATGCCGCCTATGACGCCATGCCGACGCGATTGCGGCAGCGCCTGGACGGCGTGCTGGGCGCATTCACCTATGGCGGGCGGACAAAGGCGGACGCGCTGCTGAACCCCGAGGATCGCGATCGTCCGCCGGTCCTGCATCCGATCATCCGCACACACCGCGAGACACGGCGGAAGTCGCTTTACTTCGATCCCGGCAAAATCCTTTATATCCAGGGTGCGGAGGCAGCGGAAAGCGACGACCTGATTGAGGAACTGACCGCGTTGATGATCCAGCCGGACGGGCAGTACCGGCACAAATGGCAGGTCGGCGATGTGGTGATCTGGGACAATCGCTGTTCCTACCACAAGGCCGCCGGCGACTATCCGCCCGAGCAGGACCGTATCCACTGGCGAACGTCGATCAAGGACTGGGACGAGGCTGGACCCAGGGCTTAGCCGTCGTTCAGATCCGCGGGCGGGCCACCAGCCAGTGCATCATCGTTGGCCGGTACTCGCAAACCGCCAGCCAGCGGTCCAGGCTGTTAAGGCCGCGCAGGAACGTCGATTCATTCGGGTTACGTCCTGATTCCGTAATCGCGACCAGATCGTGCGTCGGGTTCAACCGTTCCGCCAAAGTATTGGTGATCGAGGCGTCAACGAAGTCATGGCATTCGATAATCAGCGTGGCGGTCCGCAGCGACGGGACACGCGCGGGGTTGATCAGGTCCCGTTCATGACCTTCACAATCGGATATGACCAGCGGCATCCGGCCGCGCGGCAACAAGGCGTTCAGCAGGTCCGGTGAGCAGGCGCCCGCTACGGATACACGTTGATTCACCTGGTTCAGCGATGCCACGGAACGGCAGATGTCCTGCGCCTCCGCCGCGGTATCGAACGCATGGACGAAGGCGTGCGGCAGCAGGCGGGCGAGGCCAATGGCGTAGTAACCTTCGCCGGCGCCGATATTGATCACCAGGTCCGGGGCCGCTTTGGTCACCTCGGCCAGGGTCGGGTGCAGTTCGGACTCATAGCAGCCCAGCAGCTTGGGCAGCAGGTCACCGTCGCCCCATGCAACGCGGTCGGACACTATCATGCCGGCGAATGGACCGGCCTGAACCGCCCAGCCGGACTGCGCCACCAGCGCAGCCAGCAGATCCTGCCGCCGAGCCCGCGTGGCGGTGTGCGCGATATGCCAGATGGCGGTGCCGTGGTCGCTCATGCGCATAATCATCG
>DAICYU010000370.1 GCA_027311485.1 Acetobacteraceae bacterium | reverse complement strand
CACCCATCTGGTCGGGCAGGATGGCCGGCCGGTGCTGGCCTGCCCGTGGGTGATGGCGCCGGGGCGTCCCGGCGGGTTGCTGCTGTGGCGCTCCCCCCGTTCGCCGGGCTGGACGCAGACCGATTACGGGCTTGCGGCGTCGGTCGCGCTGATGGTGCGCATGACGATCGGAACCGCGGCCGGCTACAGTGGCATCGACCATCTGACCGGGGTGCCCAATCGCCGTTGGTTCCTCGACGAAGCGGACCGCCGGGCCGAGAGGCTGGATCACGATGGCGCGGTGGCGTCGCTGCTGCTGATTGATGTGGACAACCTGAAGCAGTTGAATGCCAGCCAGGGGCGGGAGCTTGGGGACCAGCTTCTGGTTCGGGTTGCCAGCCAGATTCGCGCCACGGTCCGCCCGGGCGATCTGGTCGCGCGAGTCGGCCCCGATGAATTCGCCGTGTGGCACGACGGCATGGACCATCTGACAGCCGCCGAACGGGCCGATGCGCTGTGCAATGGCCGGCTTTTCCACGGATCGCCCGAGCATCCGCGGGTGAGCCTGTCGATTGGCATCGTCAGCCGAGCGCCGGGCGCTTCGGACGACGTGCGCGGCCTGCTGCGCCGCGCCTACATGGCGGCGAGGGACGTCAAGGCCCGTGGCGGCAGCGGCTGGCGCGTCGCGCAGCCCAGTTCCCAGCCGGGTTGTTCCGACGCGGCGGAATGAAAAAAGCGATAGATCATAGGCTCATCAAATTCGGTGCTTGCCCGTTATCGCCAGTCGGATGACAATCCCAGGATGATACCGGTTCAGGCACCCGCTGAGCTTGATACGGTCGCGCAATTCCAGCAGACGCGGCCCGATCAGCCACGCCGGGTTTTCGGGCCGGCTTTCGCCGCCCTTGATCTGGGTACGAATAATTGCCGAATGCTTATTGGCACGCCTTCGGGCGAAGGGTTTCGGGTCCTCGACAGTTTCTCCCGCATCGTTCGACTCGGTGAAGGGCTGCATCATACCGGCAGGCTGAGCCAGGCGGCCATGGAACGGGCGCTGTGCGCGCTGCATGCCTGCTCCGCACGTCTAGGCCGGCGGCAGGTGCGCCGAGTGCGGGCCGTTGCCACCGAAGCGTGCCGTCGAGCGGTTAACGGCACCGATTTCCTGCGCCGGGTAAAGGACGAGACCGGGTTCGAATTCGACATCATAACCAGCCGCGAGGAAGCCGAACTGGCGTTGGAGTCGTGCACGCCGCTGCTGCCGATGGATGGACGGCGGGCGTTGCTGTTCGATATCGGCGGCGGCTCCACCGAACTCGCCTGGGTGCGGCTGACGTGCGGCCGTCCGGAACTGATCGGCTACGACTCGCTGCCGGTGGGTGTGGTGACGCTGGCGGAGCGCTGGGGCGATGCCGGGTTCAGCGCGGACGGGTTTGAGGCGATGGTCGCCGACGTCGTCGACCGGCTGCAGTCGTTTGAGAAGGTGCACTGCATCGCGCGGGAAATCCGCTGCGGCGGCGTGCGCCTGCTGGGTACCAGCGGCACCGTCACCACCTTGGCTGGCGTGGCCCTGAACCTGGAGCGTTATCGCCGCGTCGCGGTCGATGGCGTCGCACTGCCCAGCACCGAGGCGGCGGATGCGCTGTCGCATCTGCGCGCGCTGGGCCGGGAGGGACTTTTGCAGCATCCGTGTGTCGGGCCGGAGCGGGTCGAATTCGTGCTGCCTGGATGCGCGGTATTCGCCGCCATCACCCGGGTCTGGCCGGCTCCGCAGGTGATCGTGGCAGACCGCGGGCTGCGGGAAGGCGTGCTGCTGCGGCTGATGCGCGCGGACCGCGCGACCTCGCGCTATGACGCACGCCGCAGGGACGTCGTCCGGCCATGAAAAAGCCCGCTGCGCCATCGGCGCGCGGTTTGGCTGTGTCCGTCAAAACCGCGAAAAGTCGCACAGCCGCCTCCCAACGCTGGCTCGCCAGACAGTTGAACGACCCCTATGTGGCCGCGGCGAAGCAGCAAGGCTGGCGCTCGCGGGCCGCCTTCAAACTGCTGGAACTGGATGACCGCTACCATCTGATCCGTCCAGGGATGCGGGTGCTCGACCTTGGTGCCGCACCGGGAGGCTGGACGCAGGTCGCCGTGAAACGCGGCGCGGCGTCGGTCCTGGCCGTCGATCTTCTGCCGATCGACCCGGTCCACGGCGCCACGATGATACAGGGTGACTTTACCGATCCTGCTATGCCGGCGAAGCTGACCGGGGCTTTGGGTGGGGCGGCCGACCTCGTGCTGTCGGATATGGCGCCGAATACGACGGGCCATGCGGCGACCGATCATCTGCGCATCGTCGCGCTGGCCGAAATGGCGGTGGAGTTCGCCGTTGGCGTGCTGGCCCCGGGCGGCGCATTCGTCGCAAAAGTGTTTCAGGGCGGATCGGAGCGCCAGGTGCTGGACGTGCTGAAGCGCAATTTCGCCACCGTGCGCCACGCCAAGCCGCCGGCAAGCCGGAAGGAATCGAGCGAGCTGTACGTCGTCGCGCAAGGCTTCCGGCGGCCGGACTGACGCTACGGCCGCCTGCCGCTTCTACCGCTCGCCTTCGGCAATCCGGATCGCTGAGGGGGTCGATGAAATCAGTTGATCGTGGCTGAACGCCCCGCGCGGCTGGATGAAACCGAACGCAGCATATTCCTTGATGCCCATCTGGTCCGCCGGCGGCCACCAAACCCGGACACGGGTCCAATCGCCTGCCGGTGACACATCCTCGACAGGCTGATCCTGGCTGACGCGATGATGCACCCAGTTCGCCTGTGTCACCAGGATTTCGCGCCGGCTGAGAACGCGTGAGACAACGGCAACATGGCCGCTGGGCAGCCGCGATGACCGGCGCAGGACCAGCAGGCTGCCGACAACGGGTCGGTGCGATCGCGCATACTGCCCGCCTGCCTCTCGCCACCAGTCGGCGGCTGCTCCGGACAGGGACACGCCGGTCAGCGCGCGGGCGAACGGCGCGCATTCGATGGCAGCGGCCGTGTCGCCGCCACGCCCATTGCCGCCACCGCCACAGGCGGTCAGGCCCAGGCACAGCAGCATCCCAAGCGCTCGGCAGGCAGCCGCGCTGTCCGATGGCCCGGTGGTTGGTGCCGGTTTCACCGGCGGAAACACATCAACCACGACCGGTCAGGCCGGTGCCTTGGGCAGGCCAAGAAGCGTATGCAGCACATAATCCGTATGCGCGCCCACAGCTGGTCCGGTCCAGCGGACTACATCCTCGGGCGGTTCCACATCCAGGCGAATGGTCGGGCCGGGGTGCAGCGTGCGCCCGATCAGCGGATCGTCGATCTCCTGCACCGCCTTGCGGGCGCGGAAATGCGGGTCCGCAGCGCAATCCGCGATATCGAAAAGGCGGGAGCACGGAACCTCGGCAGCCTCAAGGATCGCTTCGGCGTCTTTCGCAGCCATCGTCCGCGTCCAGGCGGCAATGGCCGTATCCAGCGTCTCGCGGTTCTGGCAGCGAAGCCCGTTCGTCGCGTAGTCCGAATCCCGGGCGAGTTCCGGCCGGCCGATCGCCGCCATCAGGCGGGCAAAGATCAGGTCGGAGTTGCCGGCGATGCACAGCCATTTGCCGTCGGCGCAAGGATAGGTGTTGGTCGGTGACGCGGTGGCGATCGCCGCACCGGTCGGCTGCCGGATACGCCCGTCCAGTGCATATTCCGGCAGCATGCCTTCCATGAGGCTGAACACGCTGTCGACCAGGTTCACATCGACAACCCGGCCGCGAGCCGTGCCCATCGCATCCCGCTGCCACACGGCGGATAGCAGGCCGATGGCGGCATAAAGCCCCGCCAGGTCGTCGCTGATCGAAATGCCGCAGCGCGGCGGCGGAAGCTCGGTCGTGCCGCCAGGGTGGCCCGTCAGGTGGCGCAGGCCGCCGATCGCCTCGCCGATCGCGCCGAAGGCGGGCTTGTCGCGATACGGACCATCCTGCCCGTAGCCCGAGATGCGGGCGATCACCAGGCGCGGATTGACCTCATGCAGCACGTCCGGGCCGATCCGCAGCTTCTCCAACTGGCCAGCCCGCAAATTCTCGACCAGCACGTCCGCACGGGCCACGAGCTTCAGCAGGGTATCGCGGTCCTTCTTCAAATCCAGTTCAACCGACAGCTTGTTGCGACCGTGAATGCTGAACCAGACCGATTGCCCATCTTTGGCCGCACCCCAGCCGCGGAATGGATCGCCGCCGGGCGGCTCCAGCTTGATCACTTCCGCACCCAGGTCCGCCAGAATGCGGGTGCAGAATGGTGCGGCGATGTAGTGGCCAATTTCCAGGACCTTCAGCCCGACCAGGGGCAGGGTGCTCATGCGGAACGTCTCCGATCAAAAAATTTGGCGACTCGGGGCGAATGGGCGCTCAGGCACAGGATTGTTAACTTTTCATAAATATTTTGAGGTTACACACAGTTTCGGCGCCGCTGTGGCGGTGTCCTGTTTCCTCCCCGAACGTCGCGCCTGCGAAAACTGCGCGACTAACTCATGCGGTACGGCTCCCCCGGGCCGTACCGCCTTTTTTACCTGCGCCGGGCTGTGTGTCGATGGGGCGCGCCAGGCTGCAACCCCTGTATTCGCGCCTCGCGCGCCTATGATATAAGCCGCGCGATGATCAAGATTCGTAATTCGCCGCGTCCGCTGCGTCGCCCACTTTTCCGTGCCGTTCTGCCAGTCGTGGTCCTGCTGCCTGTCCTGTCCGCATGCGGCGGTAGCGATGAAGCGACCAAACAGGCCATAACGGGGCCGGTGGAGGAGCTGTACAACAACGGCGTCGATGCGCTGAACGCGCACAGGTTCAGCCTGGCGACTGAGCAGTTCGCCGCGGTGGAGCAGAATTACCC
>DAICYU010000036.1 GCA_027311485.1 Acetobacteraceae bacterium | reverse complement strand
ACAGGCGCTGAAGCGCGTTGCCGAGGAAAATCCGCAGGTCGAGATCGTTCTGATCGGCGAATTGAATCCGCCAAGGCCGATCCTTGCCTTGGGCGATCAGGTGACGCGTCTGCCGGCCCGTCCCTATGCCGAATACATGGAGATTCTGGCACAAAGCGACATCGCCATCGCACCGCTGATGCCGGCGTCCTTCAATGAAGCCAAGAGCAATATCAAGTTCCTGGAAGCCGCCACAGTCGGCGTGCCGTCCGTGTGCTCCGGCCGGTCGGCATTCACCCATGCGATCCGCAACGGCGAAAACGGTTTCCTGGCCGATACAGAAGGCGAATGGTATCAGGCGCTTACCGCCCTGGTGCAGGATACGGAGCTGCGCCGGCGCATTGGTGCGGCCGCGCGCCAGGATGTGCTGGCACGCTACTCTCCCCGGGCGATCGCACAGCGCCAGCTTCAACCGTTGCTGGAACAGCACCGTACCGTCACCGATCCTAGATTGCATGTCCTGCAGGTCAATATCCTGTATCGTCCGCAATCATTCGGCGGCGCCACCGTCGTTGCCGAGGAAATGGCCCGGCAATTGCACAATCGGACCGATACAAGGGTCAGTGTTGTTGCCAGCGCGCCATCTGGCTGGATGAAGCCGTATGCGGTTGAGCGGTCCGAGGAGGACGGGGTTCCCATTTTCCGCCTCGGTATCCAGGACCGGCCGGGCTGGATGGGCGAAACCTGGGACGAAACCGCAGCCGAGTCATTCCACCATATCGTGCGGGCGGTGCGCCCGGACGTGGTTCATTTCCACGCCATGCAGGGGCTGGGTGCCGCATGCCTGCGCGCGTGCCAGGAAGAAGGCATTCCGTATGTCGTGACGCTGCACGACGCCTGGTGGGTGTGCGAGCGGCAGTTCCTGGTGACCGGCGAAGGCAAGTATTGCGGCCAGCATCAGATCGATCTGAACATCTGCGCCACCTGTGTGCCCAGCCTGGGCGCGACGGTATTGCGCAACGCCCGGCTGCGCCACGCCTTGCAGGATGCATCCCTGCTGCTGACCCCGTCGGAACACTGGCGGCGGTTCTACGTGGCCAACGGCTTCGCGGCCGACCGCGTCGTGGTCAACGAAAACGGCATCAACCTTCCCGCTGCGCCGCGCCCAAACCAGGCACCCGCCAGGCTACGTTTCGGCTTCGTCGCCGGCACGGAAGCGGTCAAGGGTTTTCCGCTGTTGAAGCGGACGTTCGAAGAACTCAGCCGTGACGACTGGGAACTGGTTCTGGTGAACCATGGCCTGTCGATCGGCATCGACTCATTCGCCGATATTAAATGGCGTGTGCGCGGCACCATCCGGACCGTGCCGCCGTTCAAGCCCGCCGACCGGGATGGGTTCTATGAGGCGATCGACGTGCTGCTGTTCCCGTCGCAATGGCCGGAATCCTTCGGGCTGACCGTGCGGGAAGCCCTCGCCCGCAACAAATGGGTGATCGCGACCGACCGCGGCGGCGCGGCCGAGGTGATCCGCCCTGGCGTCAATGGCACGTTGATCCCAATCGGCGAAGACACCGCGCCGTTCCGCAAGGCGGTCGAGGACCTGCTGGACCGGAAGGCGAACCTGCACGGCTGGACCAATCCGTCGCGTGACGGACTGCGGGATTTCGCGACGCAGGCGACGGAACTGCACGACATTTTGGCTTTCGTGGTCTCGACTGCCCGCGCGGACCGGACTTCGGGCCAGTTGGAAGCGGTATAAGACAAGGAAGCATCACGATGGAGGATCGTCCCGCAGCCCTGCTGCGCGGCATTCGGCGCGACAGCAAGGTCCTGGAACTGGGTCCCAGCATGTCGCCGATGGCACCAAGGTCGGCCGGCTGGGATGTTACGGTCGTGGACCATGCATCCCAGGAAGAACTGATCGAGAAGTACCGCAACGACGTGCACGTCAACGTCGCGAATATCGAGAAGGTCGATTATGTCTGGCGCGGTGGCCCGCTGCACCAGGCAATTCCGGAACACCTGCATGGCAGCTACGACGTCCTGATCGCCAGCCATGTTATCGAGCATATACCGGACCCGGTCGCCTTCTTCGACTCGGCAGCCAAGCTGCTGGACCCCAAAAACGGCATCCTCGCGCTTGCGGTGCCCGACAAGCGCTGGTGCTTCGACGCCCTGAAGCAGGTCAGCACCACCGGCCAGATGCTGGAGGCGCATCGCCAGCACCGCCAGCGCCATAGTTCCGCGACGCGCTTCGATGCCTCGGCCTACGTCGTGTTCGACGGCACCCGGTCGAGCTGGGGCCGGGAACCGTTGCCCGCCCTGTATCTGCCTGACACGCTCGACCACGCCTTCGAGGAATTTCAGGCCTGGTCGGAAGACCCGAACGCACCCTATGTCGATTGCCATGCCTGGCACTTCACGCCGGCCAGCTTCGCGCTGAATGTGCTGGAGCTTGGTGCCTGCAATCTGTGCTACTGGCACATCGACTGGCTGGAACCACGGCCCACGGTGGAATTCTTCACGCAACTCCGCCGCGGGGCCGCAACATTCCCGTCTCCGGCGGAACGCGATCAGAAGCGCCTGTCGTTACTGAAGCAGATCTTGCTGGAACTGCGCGAGCAAACGGACTGGTTGGTGGAAGACCGCCATGCGTCGCCCATGTTCGATGCTCAGGCGCTGCAGGAAGTGCGCGACATCACCGCGATGCTGCGAGCCTCGCCGGTGATGCAGGAGCAGGCAACGCGCGAGTGGCACCTGCTGACCGACACCGCGTCGATGCTCAATGCCGCGCTGCGCCCCTCCCGCGCGTTGTGGCACCGGGCATTGCCGGTGCGCCGGGTGATTGCCCGGCTGCGCGGGCGGATCTGATGACGGGGTTGGGGCGGCTATCGCCGTCCCTTCGGAACCTTGAACCGGGGCGGCTACCGCCGCCCAGCGGAACCTTGAACCGGGGCGGCTACCGCCGCCCAGCGGAACCTTGAACCGGGGCGGCTACCGCCGCCCCGTGGGCACCTTGTTGAATGGAATGCCCTTGTCCGCCCGGATGTCCGCCGGAAGCCCCAGAACGCGTTCGGCGATGATGTTCCGCAGGATCTCATCCGATCCGCCGGCAATTCGCGCGCTGGGCGAGGACAACAGCGCCGCCTGGAACATCGCGTAGGCCTCGGCCAGTTCGTCCTCAACGACCAGCCCGTTCGCGCCCATCAGGTCGATGCCGTAGCTGGCGATGTCCTGCAGCTTCGATGCATTCACCAACTTGTGGATCGAGTTTTCCGGCCCCGGCGTCTCTCCGCGGGACAGCGCGGTCATGGTGCGGAAGCGGGTGAATTTCAGCCCCTGCGACTGGGCATACCACTCGGCGATCCGCTCGCGCGCGGCACCATCCTGAATCGCCGGCTTGCCGTCGATCCGCATCTTGCGGGTGAGTTCGATCAGATCGTCCACGTCGGGCCGCTGCACGTCGCCGACTGCCAGACGCTCATTCATCAGCGTGGTCAGGGACACGCGCCAGCCCTGCCCGACCGCACCCAGCCGCTGGCTGTCCGGCACGCGCACGTCGGTGAAGAAGACCTCATTGAAATGGCGGGCGCCAGACATCTGGTGGATCGGCCGGATTTCGATGCCGGGCGATTTCATGTCCAGAAAGAAGAAAGTCAGCCCCTCGTGCTTCGGCACGTTCGGGTCCGTGCGCACGACGATGATGCCGAAATCCGACAGATGCGCGCCGGAGGTCCAGATCTTCTGCCCGTTGATGATCCAGTCGTCGCCGTCGCGCTCAGCGCGGGTGCGCAATGCCGCCAGGTCCGATCCGCCGGCAGGCTCGCTGAACAGCTGGCACCACACTTCCTCACCGCGCAGGGCCGGCTTGACGTAGCGGTCGAGCTGCTCGGGTTTCGCGTAGGTCATCATGGTTGGGATGCACATGCCCAGCCCGATTTCATACAGCCCTCTTGGGACGACGAAATCCTCCTCCTCCTGGTTGTAGATCACCTGCAGGATCGGCGACGCCTCCCGCCCGCCGTAGCGCTTCGGCCAGGTCAAGCCGGCGAACCCGGCATCGGCCTTCTTCGCCTGCCAGGCCTTGCAGCGCTTCACGCCCTCGGCGTCGATGCCGCTTTGCCGCAGCACCGGCCTGGCACCGGCCTTGGTTTCGGCGTTGGCCTGCAGGAACGCGCGTGCCTCGGCGCGGAACGCAGCTTCTTCCGGTGTGTCGTTGAAGTCCATCGGTTTGTCCTCCCTAGGCCGCGTTACGGGTTTCCAGCAGGTCTACCAGCCGGTCCTTCCAGAACGGGCCGGAGCCGATGGTCAGCGCCAGTTGCTTCGAGCGCCGGTAGAACAGGTGGCAGTCAACCGCCCAGGTGAAGCCGATGCCACCGTGCGTCTGGATGTTTTCCTTGGACGCCAGATGAAACGCTTCTGTGGCGGAAACGCGCGCGGTGGCGGCTGCCAGCGACAGGTCTGTGGCATCCGCGCCCAGCGCCCAGGCGCCGTAGTAGGCGTTGGACCGCGCCAGCTCCAACGCCACGTACATATCGGCCAGCTTGTGCTTGATCGCCTGGAACGATCCGATCGGCCGCCCAAATGCATAGCGCTCCAGCGCGTAATCGCGTGCCATCTGCAGGCAGGCATCGGCGCCGCCCACCTGCTCAAACGCCAACAGGATCGCTGCCCGATCCAGCAGGCGCTGCACGGCGCCCCAACCGCCCGAGCCCAGCCGCTGCACCGGTGCCGCTTCAAAGTCCAGCCGCGCATGATTGCGGGTCGGATCCAGCGTCTGCAGGTCATGGCGACGAACCCCGGACAGGTCGGCCAGGAACAGGCCGGGCTGCCGGTGCTCGTCGCAGGCCACCACCACGGCGATATCGGCAATCCCGCCATCGGCCACCGGCCATTTGGCCCCGGTCAGCCGCCCACCGATGACTTTCGCGTGAATGCTGGATGGCGTGGGGTTGCCGCTGCCTTCTGCCAGCGCAAAGCAGCCGATTGTCGATCCGTCGGCGATCCGCGGCAGAAATTCAGCCCGTTGGGCGTCCGATCCTGCCGTCTGAATGGCCTCTGCCGCCAGATAGGCAGTGGACGCGAATGGGACCGGTGCCACGACGCGGCCGATTTCCTCGGCCAGCACGCAAAGCCCTTCATAGCCCAGGCCGGCGCCGCCGTACTGCTCCGGTATGGCGGCGCCAATCCAGCCCATTTTGCCGATTTCGCGCCACAGCTCGGCGGCAAACTGCTCCTGCCCCTCCAGGGACCGGCGCACCACGGCTGGCGGGCATTGTTCCGCCAGAAAGCGCCGAGCCTGGTCGCGAAGCTGCTTCAGGTCGTCGGAAAAGTCGAAGTTCATCGCGTTTCCTCCCGGTTTGGCCAGCGTCTAGGCCAGCGCCTTTGCCGGCACGTTGCCAGCCACACGGGAGGATGTGAAGCCTTCGCTCGGTTCCCCGGACCTGAAGCTGTCGCGCGGTCGCTCAGCGCTGACTTACAACCGGTCGCTCAGCTCCACGGGCCGCCCGGCGTATACAACTGATCCTCCGCTCGGCTGGTCCACAGATTGGCTTCCTTGACGTACGGCAGGTTCGCCAGGATGGCCAGCGTCTGCTCCGGCGGGAAGGTGAACACAGGTGAGGCGAGCGCCTGCATCGCGCCGGCCCGATTGCCGTTCTGCAGGTTCCAGGCGACAGCCAGCAGGGCGTTGACGATAAGCTGCCGTGGCGCGGTCGGCGAGATGCCCAGGATCTGCTCGACCTTTGCGCGGGCCTGCCCCAGGCGGTACGGGATGGCCGCGTCCATCCGGATCCAGCGCGGATTTTCCCGCAGTTCGCCCGGCAGATACTCCAGGGCAATCACGGCCTTGGCCGCCGCTACCGGATTGTTGCGGGTGTTGGCGGGGGATGCAAAGGCCCAGGAGGCGAAATTCACGCCGCCAACGTCGTTGTCCTGGTAAGCGCCAAACACGCCAGGCGGCAGATAGGGCGTCTGCTGGGTGGCGGGCAGACTGCCGCAGCCGGCAAGACAGAGCGCCAAGAGCACAGAGTACAGTCCCGCACGCATTCCATTTGTCCTTATCGAAACGACGACGCCGAATCGTATGCCGGCGCGCCGGCAGGAAATCCCACGCGACCCAACCTATGCAGAAATTGCGAAAGCACCAGTCATGCAACGTCCAGCCGCGGTTCAGGTCCCGAATCGTTGACATCGGCTTCCGGGTGAACCGGCGGCAGAATGGCTACACGGGCCGAATCCAGGAACGCGGCGGACATCGCCGGATCATCCGCAAGCCGCGCCAGAACCACCGCGCCCACCATCGTTGACAGCGTCGCCATCGCCCGGTCCTGCCGGTGGGTGGGTAGGCACCGCATGAGCGTATCAAGCATCGACCGCAACGCGCCGCCGATCGCCGTGCGCGAATCGGGGCGCCGAGCGACATCGGGTCCCAAGGTTGTCAGGACGCAGCATCGCCCGGCGGCGACACGTTCGGGGTCGAGGTACCCCTGCACGATCCGCGTCAATGCCGCCTGCGCCTCCGCCGACTGGCTGATTTCCTCCCACTTGCCCGCCGCGGCTTGCAGAAGCGATTGCGAGACTTCGGCGGCCAACGCCTCCTTCGAAGGAAAATGCAGGTAGAAGCCGCCATGGGTCAGACCGGCTTCGCGCATCACCGCGTCCACCCCGACCCCGTCCACGCCATGGGCGCGAAACAGCCGCCCGGCCGCTGCGAGAATGCGCTGGCGGGTTTCCGCACGCCGAGACGTTGGTTCGGCCACCGGACGGCTCCCTGTCTGTGACGACCGTCATATGGGCGCTTGACATCGATATGACGACCGTCATCATACATATGACGAACGTCATCCTGCAACCGTTCATCTGGCTTTTGTCTATTCATCCAATTGGCGTTTGGCGACGGCTCATGCGGCGATCGTTCCCCTGGCGGCCATTCTGTAACCCTGCGCTTCGGAGCTTACCATGACCGCAACGCTGCTGGCCCGCCTGCTGCAGAACCGGCTGCATTATGCCTGGATCGTTGTTGCGGTCATGTTCGTCGTCATCCTCGCGTCGGTCGGCGTTCGCGCGGCGCCCGGGGTGCTGATCGTGCCGTTGCAGCAGGCGTTCGGCTGGAACACGGCGGTGATCTCCGGCGCGATTTCGCTGAACATCCTGTTGTTCGGACTCGTCGGACCGTTCGCGGCCGGGCTGATCCAGGTGATCGGCATGCGGCGAACGATTGTGCTATCGATGGCATTGCTGGTGCTGGGTGCGGGCCTGAGCAGCCTGGTGACGCAGATCTGGCAGCTATACCTGACCTGGGGCGTGTTGGTCGGCCTGGGATCGGGCGCCGGCATGGTCGGCCTCGCTACCGCGATCGCCAACCGCTGGTTCGTCGCCCGGCGTGGCCTGGTGGTGGGGTTGCTGACGGCAAGCAACGCCAGCGGGCAGTTGGTATTCCTGCCGCTGCTGGCCAGCCTGGTCGGCTCCCACGGATGGCACAGCGTGCCGTTGGTCGTGGCGCTGGTGATCCTGGCGCTGATCCCGGTCGTTCTGTTGTTGCTGCCCGAAAGCCCGGCGGCGATCGGCCTGGGCCCGTTCGGCACGACCGAGGTGGTGCCGCTGCCGCCCCGCGCGGGCGATCCGTTCGCAATCGCCATGGCCGGCCTGATGCGCGGCGCCCGATCAGCCGATTTCTGGCTGCTGTTCGGCAGCTTTGCGGTCTGCGGGTTTTCCACCAATGGGCTAGTGGCAACCCACCTGATCCCGTTTTGCATCGACCACGGCATTCCCGAGGTCAAGGCGGCGGGCCTGCTGGCGGCGATGGGCGTGTTCGACCTGATCGGCACCACGCTGTCAGGCTACCTGACGGACCGGTTCGATTCGCGCATCCTGCTGTTCTGGTATTACGGCCTGCGCGGCCTGTCGCTGGCGATCCTGCCGTTCACCAATTTCGGTATCGTCAGCCTGTCGATTTTCGCCGTCTTCTATGGATTGGACTGGGTGGCGACGGTGCCGCCGACGGTGACGCTGACGAACGAGGTGTTCGGCAGGAAGGATGCGCCCGTGATTGTGTCCTGGATCGTCGCCGGACACCAGATCGGCGGCGCGCTGGCGGCGTTCGGTGCCGGTGAGACACGGTTCCTGACCGGCAGCTATCTGCCGGCGTTTCTGGCGAGTGGCGTGGCATGCCTGCTGGCGGCGCTGCTGGTCCTGCGCATCGCGCGCGGGCGGATGCCGGCATTGGTGCAGCACTCATAGCATTGGCGACCCGCGAACACGTCCAACCCGCCAGCGCGTCCGGGGTGTCCGGGGTGTCCGGGGTGTCCGGGCGAACCCGAAGGTGCAAGGCTCCGACAGTAAAGTTGCAAATCGAAGCTCGATCGCCTAGATAACTTTTTTCCCGACATTTTACTCGGAGTAGCAGCGCATGGCGCGCGTCACCGTCGAAGATTGCGTTCAAAGAGTCCCCAACCGATTCGAGCTCGTGCTGCTCGCCGCGCAGCGTGCCCGCAACATCAGTCGCGGTGAGGAACTGACCGTCGATCGCGACAACGACAAGAACCCGGTCATCGCTCTGCGCGAAATCGCGGAGGAGACGATCGACCTGCCGCGGATCGAGCAGGACCTGATCAAGTCGCTCTCCCGTGCTCCGGAGCCCGAGCCGGCGGACGAGGAGGTTCTGGACCTCATTCCGACCGACCAGAATATTTTCGGCCTGCAGGATGTCACGGCCGAGGAAGAGGTTGCGACCCTGCCCAGCGAAGGCGCCGAAGACATGTCGCCGGAGGATATCGAAGCGGCCATCGAGGCGGAACTCGGCGGCCGGGGCTCCAGGTAGCCGCCCATGCCTGACCGGGGCTTCGGCGGCGACATGAACCAGCCGGCCATTGCCCCTGTCCGGCCCACGCCCGTTCCGGGGCCGGTCGATCTGGCCGAGCTGCCGTCCTTGCCCGGTCCGGCCGTGCTGCCGCCGTGTGAGCTGACGCGGAAGATCCACGAATACGATCCGAAGCTCGATACGACGCTGATCGACGCCGCTTATCAGTTGGCGGCCCAGGCGCATGCGCCTCAGCGGCGGGAAAACGGCGACCCGTATTTCAGCCATCCGGTGGCCGTTGCGGATATCCTGGTCGGCTACAAGCTGGACCAGGCGTCCATCGTGACCGGCCTGCTGCACGATGTGATCGAGGATACGCCAGTCAAGCTGGCGGAAATCGAAACTAAATTCGGCAAGGAAATCGCCGGCCTGGTCGATGGCGTCACCAAGCTGACGCGCCTGGAACTGCAATCCGACCGCACCAAGCAGGCGGAGAATTTCCGCAAGCTGGTTTTGGCCATGAGCCGCGATATCCGCGTGCTGCTGGTCAAGCTGGCCGACCGCCTGCATAACATGCGAACGCTGCATTTCGTTCGCGATCCCGCGCGCCGCAAGCGCATCGCGCGGGAGACGATGGAGATTTACGCGCCGCTGGCCGAACGCATCGGCATGGACGCGGTCAAGACCGAGCTGCAGACGCTGTCCTTCATGCAGCTCGAGCCTGAAGCATACGGAACGATCCAGGCGCGCCTGAACTTTCTGCGCGGACAAGGGGCCGACGTCATTGACGACGTCCGGCGGGAACTGACGCAGATCTGCCAGGACTCCGGCGTCGATGTGATCGAGGTCACCGGGCGGGAAAAATCGCCCTACTCGATCTGGGAAAAGATGCACCGCCGCAATGTGGCGTTCGAGCAGCTTTCCGACATCATGGCGTTCCGTATCATGGTGCGCACGAAGGGCGACTGCTACGCCGCGCTGGGCGCGGTGCACTCGGCGTATCCGGTGATCGCGGGGCGCTTCAAGGACTACATCTCCACCCCGAAGTCGAACGGCTACCAGTCGCTGCATACGGGCGTCACGCTGCGCGAGCCGCGCAACCAGAAGATAGAGGTGCAGATCCGCACCGCCGATATGAACGACGTGGCGGAGAACGGGGTCGCGGCCCACTGGGTCTACAAGGCGCCGGACAAGAACCTGGACGGCACCGAGATGCAGCGTTTCCGCTGGGTGCAGGATCTGCTGGAAATCCTCGATGATTCGGCGGAACCGGGCGAATTCCTGGAGAACACCAAGCTCGAGCTGTACGCCGACCAGGTGTTCTGCTTCACGCCGAAGGGGCAGCTGATCCAGCTGCCGCGCGGCGCGACGCCGGTGGATTTCGCCTACGCCGTGCACAGCCAGGTCGGCGACACCTGCGTCGGCGCCAAGATCAACGGCCGGCTGATGCCGTTGCGCCACCACCTGGAAAACGGCGATCAGGTGGAGATCATGACCGCCCGTGGCGGCACGCCGTCGCCGCAATGGGAACGCTTCGTCGTCACCGGCAAGGCGCGTGCCCGCATACGTCGCTTCGTTCATCAGGAGCAGCGGCAGCAAAGCCGGGAAGCCGGACGTGTGGAACTGACCAAGGCGTTCCGTCAGGCCGGCGTCGATGGCTCGGAAAAGGCGCTGGAACCAGCGCTGAAGGCGCTGAAGGTCGCTGCGATCGACGATCTGTATGTCGCCGTCGGCAACGGCAACCTCCTTGCCAAGGACGTGGTGCACGCGGCCTACCCGGAACTGCGCCAGGCCCCGCGCGCGCCGCGGATGATCCTGCCGCTTCTGCCGCGCACCACCCGGACGGGCACGCGGCACGATATGGATATGCCCGTCACCGGCCTGGTGCCCGGCATGGCGTTCAGTTTCGCCGGCTGCTGCCATCCGGTGCCGGGCGATGAGATCGTCGGCATCGTCACCACCGGCAAGGGTGTGACGATCCATGGCCGTGACTGCCAGACATTGGCAGCCTTCGCCGCGACTCCGGAGCGCTTCATCGACGTGGACTGGAACTATGAGACGGTCGGCAGGAACGGTGTGGCCAAGGGCATCGGCCACACCGCCCGCGTCAGCGTGATTGCCGGCAACGAACCGACCGCCCTGGCCGACGTGGCAAATGCCATCGCCAAGCAGGAAGGGGCGATTGCCAACCTGAAGATCGTCAACCGCCAGCAGGACTTCATGGAGGTGCTGGTCGATGTCGATGTGCGCGATCTCGCGCATCTATCGAAGGTGATCGTCGGGCTGCGCGGGTTAAAGACGATCAAGTCGGTCGAAAGGGCGACGGGATGACGAAGGCACCCAGTCTGAACGGTATTGCGGCGGGCCGGACGGACGGCCGCCGGGATGCGACATGCGCCCGGCAACTGCGCGCCTTGCGGTTACTACCATGATCCTCGGCCTGGGTTCGGACATTTGCGATATCCGGCGCATCGAGGCCGCCATTGACCGGCATGGGGAGCGTTTCCTGGAACGCGTTTTCACCGAAACCGAACGCGCCAAGGCGCTCCGTCGTACGGAAAGGATCCGGGCGGCCACCTTCGCCAAGCGCTTCGCCGCCAAGGAAGCCGCCGCCAAGGCACTCGGCACGGGATTTCGGCGCGGCGTGTTCTTCGCCGACCTTGGCGTGGTCAATCTGCCCGGCGGCCAGCCGACGCTGCGCATGGCCGGCGGCGCCGCCGACCGTCTGCGCGAAATCACGCCGCCCGGCATGGAAGCCCAGGTTCATCTGACAATGACCGACGAATATCCCTACGCCTACGCCCAGGTGATTATCTCGGCTGTTCCAGCCCGGTGACGGGCTTCCTTGACATCGCAAGGCGGCATGGGCTTGATCCGGCCGCATATTGCGGCTCCCGTTCCCGCACAGAATGAAAGTTCGTTGCCCCAATGGCGACCTCCAAGGCCAAACCCAGGCGGCAATCCGGCGCCTGGGTCGAGAATGTCAAAACCATCGTCTACGCCGGCCTGATCGCGATCGGCGTACGCACCGTGGCGTTCGAACCGTTCAACATCCCATCGGGCAGCATGATCCCGACCCTGCTGGTCGGTGACTATCTGTTCGTCTCGAAATACAGCTACGGCTATTCCCGCTACTCGCTGCCCTTCTCGCCGCCCCTGTTCTCCGGCCGGATCCTTGGCTCGGTACCAAAACGCGGCGACGTCGCGGTGTTCAAATACCCGCGCGACACGTCGGTGGACTACATCAAGCGCGTCATCGGCCTGCCCGGCGACCACATCCAGGTGCGCGAGGGCCAGCTTTATATCAACGGGGAACTCTGCCCGCGCAAGCCGGTCGGCGACTTCCTGGCCGACGACAACGGCATTCGGATGATGGAGAAGGAATACGTGGAAACGCTGCCGAACGGCGTCAAACACGACATCCTGAAAGAGCGTGACGATGGATGGGTCAACAACACCCCGGAATACGTCGTCCCCGCCGGCCATTTGTTCGTCATGGGTGACAACCGCGACAACAGCGCCGACAGCCGCTTCATGGACGGGGTCGGCTTCGTTCCGATGGAAAACCTGGTCGGCAGGGCGGAGATCCTGTTCTTCTCATTCGACGCGGAATATCCGTGGTGGGAAGTCTGGGAATGGCCATTCGAAGTCCGCTGGAGCCGCTTGCTGAAGCCCGTGCGCTGACCTTGAGTTCATCCTTCGAAGACATACTCGGCCATCAGTTCAAGCGACCCGCCCTGCTGAAGGAAGCCTTGACGCACCGCTCGGTGGTTCGCGGACATGGCCGCAAGCACGGCTCCAACGAAAGGCTGGAATTCATCGGCGATCGCGTGCTGGGACTCGCGATCGCCGAATGGCTCGCCGAACGCTTCCCGCACGAGCAGGAGGGGGAGCTTGGACCGCGGCTGGCGCACCTAGTGTCCCAGCCGGTGCTGGCGAAGGTGGCCGAGACCATCGGCCTCGCAGACGCGCTGTCGGTGGCGCAAGGTGAGGCCCGGGCCGGCGTGACGAAGCGGGCCACTGTGCTGGCCGATGCGCTGGAAGCGGCCTTGGGTGCCCTTTACCTGGATGGCGGCATCGATGTGGCAAGGGGCTTCGTGCGCAAAGCCTGGCACGATGCGATGACCAGCCAGATCCTGCCGCCAAAGGACGCGAAAACCGCTTTGCAGCACTGGGCACTCGCCCGCAGCCTGGGGCTGCCCGAATACACCATCACCAGCCGATCCGGCCCGGAACATGAGCCACGCTTCACCGTGACGGTGTTCGTGGGCGATTCCGACGCCTCCGGCACCGCCGGCAGCAAACGCGCGGCCGAACAACTGGCCGCACAGGCCCTCCTGGACAAACTCACATGACCACACGCTGCGGCTTCATCGCCATCGTCGGGGCGCCCAACGCCGGCAAATCGACGCTGATGAACCGCCTGACCGGGGCCAAGCTTTCCATCGTCTCCCCCAAGGCGCAGACGACCCGGTTCCGCGTGTTGGGCATCCTGATGCGCGGCTCGTCCCAGGTTCTGCTGGTGGACACGCCGGGCATCTTCCGCCCCCGCCGCAAGCTGGACCGTGCCATGGTCGCCGCCGCCTGGACCGGTGCGGCGGACGCCGACCTCGCGCTGCTGCTGGTGGATGCGCGCGCCGGCTTGACTGCTGATGTGCGGGAGATTGCCGGCAAGCTGGGACAGTCAGGGCGGCGCTGCTGGCTGGTGCTGAACAAGACCGACCTGGTTTCACCGCCCGCATTGCTGCCGTTGACGGCGGAGCTGAATACGCTGGCATCGTTCCAGGAAATTTTCATGGTCAGCGCAGTCACCGGCGACGGAATTAACGAGCTGGCGGACGCGCTGGCGGCCGCCGTACCAGAAGGGCCGTACCTGTATCCGGACGACGACCTGACGGACCTGCCGGACCGCCTGCTGGCGGCCGAAACCGTGCGCGAGCAGATCTTTGTGCAAACGCATGAGGAAGTCCCATACGGCGCCACGGTCGAGACGGAAAGCTTCCAGGAACGCAAGGACGGCTCGGTGCGGATCGAGGCCACCGTCTATGTCTCCCGCCCCGGCCACAAGGCGATCCTGATCGGCGACAAGGGTACCCGCATCAAGTCGATCGGGGCGCGCGCCCGTCAGGATCTGACATCACTTCTGGAACGGCCGGTACACCTGTTCCTGAACGTCAAGGAACGCAAAGGCTGGGACGAGGAAAACGCTCGGTTACGCGCTATTGGGCTGGACGACCCCGGCGCGGCCTGAGCAGGCCCGCAGGGTCGTACGCTTCGATAGAACGTCGCCCAGCAATCATTCCCCGGGCGGTCATCCCCCGGGGCAATCGCCTCCGGCCAATCATTCCCCCGGGGCAATCGTCCCCGGGGCAATCATCCCCGAGCGATGACACCCCCGGTATCACATGCCCAGGGCGCGGCGATACACGTCCAGCAGCGTCTCCTGCTCCTCAACCTCGGCAGCTTCCTGCTTGCGGATCCGGATCAACTGCCGCAGCACCTTGATGTCGAAACCCGCCGACTTGGCTTCCGAGTAAATATCCTTGATGTCGCTGGCGAGGGCCTTCCGCTCCTCCTCCAGACGCTCGATTCGCTCAACGATGCTGCGCAGGCGATCGGCGGCAACGCCGCCCGTCTTGGTGTCGTCTTCGCTTTCCGCTTTGACTGCCATTGTTCCGCCTTTTCGCTGCAACAGGGCCGGCGCCAATAACCGTGGGGGCGGTTCGGGTCAACCAAAAAGCAAGATTTCACCGCGCTGAACCGCTCGACCCCAGCGGCCAAGGCGGTAGATTGGCGGCATGACGCACCCTTCACAGGACATTGCCCGGGCGCCCCGGCCGCGGCTTCCCATCGCCGTGGCGCAGCCGCTGCCCGGCATCGGCGACATGGTCTGGCACCTGCCGCATATCCGCGCCATCGCGGCGTGGGCCGGCGCGCCGGTGACCCTGCTGACCAAGCCTCGATCCCTGGCCGATCAGTTGCTCGCGGATGAGGACGCGGTGGCGGATATCGTCTGGCTCGACCTGAATCCCGGCGGACGTGCCGGATCACATGATGGCGCCGCCGGCTTCCTGCGTCTGTCCAGGCTGCTGCGCGGGCGTGGCTTGGCCTCGGTGGTGATCCTGCACCATGGCCGCAGGCTGGCGGCCGCTTCCTGGGCAGCCGGCATCCCGGACCGGCGCGGCTATGGCGCCAAGCGGCAGC
>DAICYU010000369.1 GCA_027311485.1 Acetobacteraceae bacterium | reverse complement strand
ATCGGGTCGGCGCTGAGCGCCTATGACCGTCTGCGCGGCGTCCTGGCGGAAACGTCCGATGTGCGCCCGTCGGTGGAAACCGAGGATCTTGTCAGCCGGATCCGCGCGCAGTCCGGCCCTGCCAAGCCGCCCCGGCAAGCGTCATCAGTTGCGGAGCGGCAGCCGATAGCGCCGCGCGACCGGTCCACCCTGCGCCTGCGTGTGGCGCCGCTGCGGATCATCGGCGGTGTCCCGGACAACGGCTTTGGCGTCGGGTTGGCCGAGGAGATTTCCGCCGGCCTGTCGCGGTTTCGCTGGATCTCCTGCGTTCCGGCCAGCCTGTGGCCCGCCGATGCCAATTCCGGCGCCACGGCCGCCCTGCCGCTCGGCGGCAGTCTGGGCGATGCCGCCGCGGGCATGTCCGCGGTGGCGGATGCCGACCTGGTGCTGGATGGCACGATCCAGCATGCCGGTGACCGCGTCAGGGTCATCGTCCGGCTGATCGACCTGCGAGCGGGCGGAGAGATCGCCTGGGCCGCCCGCTTCGACCGCGCCTTCACCGACGCGCTGACCCTGCAGGACGAGCTGGGGGCGACGATCGTCGCGCAGGTCGATCCGGAACTGATGCGGCACGAAGGCCGCCGCACCGCCACGGCGCGTTCCCAGGAACTGACGGCACGTGAGCTGTTGCTACAGGCGCTGCCGTCAGTCTACCGGTTGGAGCATCAGGGTTTCCTGACCGCGCGGCGACTGCTGGAGATGTCGCTGGCCGCCGATCCCGGCAGCTCGGTCGCCCATGGATGGCTGGCCTACTGGTACCTGCTTTATGTCGGGCAGGGCTGGGCCGACGACCCTGACGCGGCCAGTGCCCAGGCCTGCCGGTTGGCGGAGCGGGCGGTGACGCTCGATCCGTCCGATGCGCGGGCCCTGACCCTGGCCGGACATGTCCGCGGCTTCCTGGGGCACCGGCCCTACGAGGCCTGCGCCTTGCACGACCGTGCCATTTCGCTGAACCCGAACCTGGCGCTCGCCTGGTGCTTTTCGGGCCTGGCCAATTCCTACCTCGGGCGGCACGAGGAGGGGCTGCGTCGAATCCGGCAGGCCGTCCGGCTGTCGCCATCCGACCCGCATGGGTTCTTCTTCGACATGGCGCTGATCATGCCGTTGCTGATGCTGGGCGACTATGCCGGCGCGGTCGAGGCGGGGCGGCGGGCGATCGAGATGAACCCGCGGTTTTCCTCCTCCTACAAAGGCTATCTGTCGGCTCTGGGCCTGATGGGGCGGGATCAGGAAGCGGCCGAGGCGACGCGGCGGCTGCTGGAGCTGGAGCCGGGGTTCTCGGTCAGCCGCGCGATGCGGCGGTCGCCGCTGCTACAGTCGGAGGATATCGCGCATTATGCCAGGGGTTTGCGGCTGGCCGGATTGCCCGAGGGCACCGAGGGAATGCTTGCGGCGGCGGATGAATCGGACGTTGATCTTGTAACACAGGCACCGCACAGTTCCGGGCACGATGCGGGATGGTTCGCATACGGCTCGGAGAGTGCGACATGAAACAACGTTTGAAGGCCAGTGGCCTGGGCTTGCTGGCCGGCCTTCTGATGTCCGCCGCCAGCGTGACGGCGGCGTCGGCGCAAGGGTCCGGATCGGCGACGCTGGATGCGGCTAAGGCCCGTGGCCAGATGCTGTGCGGCGTGGCGGGCAACGTGCCGGGCTTCTCCCTGCCGGACAGCCAGGGCGTAATGCGCGGGCTGGACGCCGATACCTGCCGCGCGGTCACGGCGGCGGCGCTGGGGGATGCGGGGAAGGTGAAGTTCGTCGCAACCACGACGCAGAACCGCTTCACCGCCCTGCAATCGGGGGAGGTCGATATGCTGTCGCGCAGCACGACCTGGACCCTGGGGCGGGAGGCCAACCTGGGCCTGGAATTCGCGTGGGTGAATTATTACGACGGCACCGGGTTCCTGGTGAAGAAGTCCTCCGGCGTGAAATCGGCCAAGGAGATGGATGGGGCGACGATCTGCGTGCAGCCCGGCACCAGCACCGAACTGGCGATCGAGGACTATTACCGCCTGCACAACATGAAGTTCACACCGATCCTGATCCAGGATCTGTCAGAAATCCAAGGCGCCTTCCTGTCCGGGCGATGCGACGCCTACTCCACCGATGCGTCCTCGCTGGCAACGTTCCGGTTCAGCCAGGGGCCAAAGAAGGATGACCTGGTGCTGCTGCCGGACATCATCAGCAAGGAGCCGCTGGGGGCGATGGTGCGCAAAGGCGACGACAAGTGGTTCGACATCGTCCGCTGGACGTTCATCGCCATGATCACCGCCGAGGAGAAGGGCATCACGCAGGCCAACGTGGACACTTTCATGAACAGCACGGACCCGGATATCCGGCGGCTGCTGGGCGTCGAGGGTGACATGGGCAAGGCGTTGGGCCTGGATAACAAATGGGCCTACAACGTGATCAAGCAGGTCGGCAATTTCGGTGAGATGTGGGACCGCGACATCACGCCAATGGGCGTGCCGCGCGGCCTGAACAACATCTGGACGAAGGGCGGGCTGCAATACGCGCCGCCGATCCGGTAACGCATGGGCGGTGTGGCCGGGGCGGTGTGGCCGGGGCGATCCGGCCACACCCGATACGGCGGTCGTGCCGGGTGACTTCCCCGATCGGCCTAATTCCCCCGCGTCAGTTCCAGCCGCGCGCCAGCTTCCTGACCGCCGTCGAGGCGTTGCGCTTGCCTTCGCCGGCGTAATCCTCGTGCCAGTCCTCGATCTTGCCGGGGTCATACAAGTAGTTGACCATCAGCGTGGCACTTTCCTTGACGCCCTTTTCCGACGTATCGCCGGCCATGTTCAGCCGCTCGACCCGGGCGCCATTCGACAGGTGGAAATGCGCTACAGGGTCGCGCGCCCGCTTGCCGTTCGCTTCCACCAGTAGGTAGCGCGCGCACAGCCTGGTCAGCACCGGTTCCGCTGCCTTGCGATAGGTCGCGTCCCGCCACCAATGCCGCTTGCCCATCAACCCGGCCAGCGCGGCAATGCCGGTGTCGGCCGGGAACGCGCTGGTCAGTTCGGCGACTTCCTCATCGCTCAGCAGCCCGGGCTCGCCCTGCTCCAGCAGTGGATCGAGCCAGCGGCGGAAACCAGGGATCGGCGACAGTGTGGCGAACGTCTTCAGGTTGCGGAATTCGCCCGACAGTTCCTCCACCACGCGCTTGATCAGGAAGTTGCCGAAGCTGATCCCGGCCAGCCCGGCCTGGCAGTTGCTGATCGAGTAGAAGATCGCGGTGTCCGCCTGGCCCGGGTCCTGCACTGGCGCCTTCTCATCCAGCAGGCTCTGCACGCTGCCGGCCAGGCCCTTGACGAGCGCGACCTCCACGAAGATCAGCGGCTCCCCCGGCATGCGGGGATGGAAGAACGCGTAGCAGCGCCGGTCTGAATCAAGCCGGTTTTTCAGGTCACGCCAGGATCGGATGGCGTGCACCGCTTCGTAGCTGACGAGCTTTTCCAGCAGCGCGGCGGGGCTGTTCCAGTCGATACGCTGCAGTTCCAGAAAGCCGATATCGAACCAGGCGGCCAGCAGCCCGCGCAAATCGGCATCCAGCGCGTTCAGCAGCTTGTCGTGGGCTTTGACCTTCAGCAGGTTGCCGCGCAGATCCACCAGGAACTTCCGGCCATCCGGGATCGACGTGAACTGCGTCAGCAGCTTCAGCCGCGGCGGCTCCAGCGCCCGGCGCAGCGCCGCCTTGGCGGTGGCGCGTTCGGCGGGGTCGGACGCTTCCTGCACCTTGGTGTAAGCGGCTGCCACGGCGTCCGGATCGGAGTCGAACCCCGCCAGGGTCCGCAGGAACTCGGTCTGGCCGGCACTGTCCAGCGACAGGTAGGTTTGCGCCAGCTTGGCGGCGCGATTGCGCGCACTGACCTCACCGCCACGGCCGACGAGGCATGTCCGCATCTGGGTTTCCAGCGTCTCATCCGCATCGCCGGCAACGCTGGATGCCATGTCGCGCCAAACCGTGGTGATTCTGCGGATAGCGCGATCCAGCAGGCCAGTGGAAACAGCTTCGCTCATGCAAGCCCCTTACGTGGATGCGAGTTCATGTGGTCCGGGATCGATATAACCTCAAGTGCGCGCGGCAGCGCCGGCAGCAGGTCTTCGACGATCAGCCCCGGGCCGGCGATGGCGGCGGCGCGGCCGTGCAGCCAGGTCGCCGCCGCGGTGGCGTCCCAGGCAGGCATGCCCTGTGCCAGCAGGCCGGCAATCAGCCCGGCCAGCACGTCGCCGGCACCCGCCGTTGCAAGCCAGGGTGGAGCCGAGGCATTGATCGTTGTCTTGCCGTCGGGTGCGGCAATGATCGTGTCCGACCCTTTCAGCAGCACGACCGCCCCGGTTCCCGCCGCCGCCGCCCGGACGGCAGACAGGCGATCCTGGCCCGGCGCCCCGAAGGCTCGCGCGAATTCCCCGGCATGAGGGGTGAGCACGGCGGCGCCCCTCAGCGCGTCCGGCTGGCCGGCGAAGGCGGTGAAAACGTCGGCATCGCCGACCACCTTGCGTCCGGCCGCGACCAGCCGCGGGAACGTGGCGCGGACCGCATCGGGACCAAGGCCGGGGCCGCAGACCCAGACATCGCGGCGCTTGTCCTGCAGCAGGTCGTCGAGATCGGCTTCATTCACCAGCAGGCCAGGCTCACCGGCGCGGTAGGTGTCCGCCGCACCGCGTGCCGCGATGGTCACCAGGCCGGCGCCGGCCCGACGCGCCGCCTCGGCCGCCAGGCGGGCGGCGCCGGTCATGACAGCGCCGCCGATCACCGTGACATGGCCGCGGCTATATTTATGCGCATCGGCGTCCAGCACCGGCAGCCTCCACAGCGACGGGC
>DAICYU010000368.1 GCA_027311485.1 Acetobacteraceae bacterium | reverse complement strand
CTTCAATTCCGGCTCCCGCCCCTGGGCGGCGTCGGAAATCACGCAGATCAGTGCACGGGTTTTCAGATCGAGGCCGGGACGGGTCCACAGGGTGCCGAACACCGCTTCCTGGGTGTAGGCGGCGAATTTTTCCATGATGGGATTGTTGTAGACCTTGGAGTCGACCTTCTTCGAATAGGCCTCGCCCATCAGTTTGCGGCGCATTGCCTGCCCCTGGGCGCGTTTGTCGTCAGCCATGATGCCTGTTTCCCTCCCGTCGATGGGAGGAGTTTCAGGCAAAGGGCCGAATTTGGCTAGGGGCCGGCGGCAGGGGATTAGGACGAACGCAGGCCGCCGCTCTTTTCGATAAAAGCGGCGATTTCCGGCACACCGGTCCCGGCGCGGATGTTGGCGAAGACAAACGGCCTGTCACCGCGCATCTTCCTGGCGTCGCGGTCCATCACCTCCAGGCTCGCCCCGACGAACGGTGCGAGGTCGATCTTGTTGATCACCAGCAGGTCGCTGCGCATGATCCCCGGGCCGCCCTTGCGGGGGATTTTGTCGCCGGCCGAAACGTCGATGACGTAGATCGTCAGGTCAGCGAGTTCCGGGCTGAACGTCGCGGCCAGGTTGTCGCCGCCGGACTCGATCAGGATCAGATCCAGGGCCGGAAAGCGCCGGCGCAGTTCGGCCACGCCCGCCAGGTTGATCGAGGCATCCTCGCGGATCGCCGTGTGGGGGCAGCCACCGGTTTCGATGCCCATGATGCGCTCGACCGGCAGCGATCCGGCCCGCGTCAGAAATTCCGCGTCTTCCTTGGTGTAGATATCATTGGTGATGGCGGCGATATCGTACTGGCTGCGGAACTGCTTGCACAGCGCGTCCATCAGCGCCGTCTTGCCAGTGCCGACCGGGCCGCCGACGCCGACGCGCAGCGGGCCATGCGGGGAATTCGTCATGATCGGAACAACCTCGTGTACTGGGTTTCATGCCGCATGGCGGCGAGATCAGATCGGAAGCAGCAACCGCCGATGTCATCCAGCGCCGCCGCTTTCGTGCCGTCGGCGGTCCGCACAACCAGTGTCTCCAGCCCGGCCAGGACACGCAGGCCGGCGGACTGGCCGAGGGGAACCAGGCGGACGGCGGCCGAGATCAAATTCGCCGTAAACGCCTGGAGACAGGCGGCGGCGGTTTCGTCCTCGGGCAGATGATGGAACCCGGCCGTGGCGCCGACGGCAACCGCGTACGGAACGTCCTCCGGCAGGTCCGGCACGCCCCATGGTGCCGCCGCCAGCACGAAGGCCCTGCCCTGGTTCAGCGCCTCGGCCTGCCGTTCCCGGCTGGCCGCCGAGGCGATCGCCAGTTCGGCAATGCCATCCAGGGCGGGACGGTTGAAAGCTGAACGGTGGGCGTGGCGGAGAAGGATGGTATCGGTGCGGCCGGCGCCGTGGGCGATGACGTCGTGCAGCCAGGCGTGCAGGGTCGTTTCGTTCGCTATGTCACCGGCTTCGACAGCCCATTCCAGCCCGTGCGAGTAGGCAAAGCCACCGGTCGGGAAAGCCGGCGACAGCCACGCCAGCAGGCGAAGCGTTGCCGCCATGCCTGGCGCGCCGGCAGGCCCGTGGTCCCGCCGGCACAGCATGGGTTCGTTACTGTGTCGGGTGTCAGGAATGATGGTGGTCGTCATCGTCGCCATGGTGGTGATGATGGCCGCCGACGGCATAGGCCCCGGCCTCGGGGTCGAACGGGGCTTCGATGGCGTCGACATGGCCGCCCAGGCCCTCGACCATTTCGGCAATCACATGGTCGGCGCGGATGCGGATGCGGTCGTCCACCAGTTGCACGGGCAGATGCCGGTTGCCCAGGTGCCACGCGATGCGGACGAGGTCGCCTTCGTCGTGGGCATGGATTTCCAGCAGGGCTTCAGGGCGGGCGCGCACGCGGACGACCGCGCCGGTTTCCAGCACCAGTCCGTCGCCGTCACGCAGACGCACCGCCTGCGGAAAGTCGATCAGCACCGCCACGCCGGCTTCCGTTTCCAGGACGATACGACGCCGGAAACGCCGATCGTAGTCGATCAACACCTGATCCGTTTCCCGCCCGCGATCCCAGTGCCCGGCGGGCTGCACCTGAACGACGCGCATCAGAACAGGAAATACCGCTGCGCCATCGGCAGCACGGTCGCCGGCTGGCAGGTCAGCAACACGCCGTCGGCGCGCACTTCATATGTTTCGGCATCGATTTCGATCACCGGAGTGGCGTCGTTATGAATCAACGCCTTTTTGCCGATGCCACCACGCGTATTCCCCACTGCTGCCAGCCGCCGGCGCAGCCCCAGCGCCTTGCCGATGTCGGCTTCCAGCGCCGCAGCCGAAACAAACGTAACGCAGCTTGCCGCCAGCGCGCCGCCGAACGCGCCGAACATCGGGCGGTAATGCACCGGTTGCGGCGTCGGGATCGAGGCGTTCGGGTCGCCCATCGGCGCACAGGCGATCGAGCCACCCTTGATCACCAGATCGGGCTTCACGCCGAAGAAAGCCGGCGACCACAGCACAAGATCGGCCAGTTTGCCGGCCTCGACCGAGCCGACCTCATTGGCGAAACCCTGCGCGATCGCCGGGTTGATGGTGTATTTCGCGATGTAGCGCTTCACCCGATTGTTGTCGTGACGCTCGGTGTCGCCGGGCAGCGGCCCGCGCTGGGTCTTCATCTTGTGCGCCGTCTGCCAGGTGCGGATGATGACCTCCCCTACCCGGCCCATCGCCTGGCTGTCGGATGACATCATCGACAGCGCGCCAAGGTCGTGCAGGATGTCCTCGGCCGCGATCGTTTCTTTTCGAATACGGCTTTCCGCGAAGGCGACGTCTTCCGGTATGGTGCTGTCCAGGTGATGGCAGACCATCAGCATGTCCAGATGCTCATCCAGCGTGTTCGCCGTGTAGGGCCGCGTCGGGTTGGTGCTGCTGGGCAGCACGTTCGGCAGGCCGGCAACCTTCATGATATCCGGGGCATGGCCGCCGCCGGCGCCTTCAGTATGAAAGGCGTGGATCGTGCGGCCCTTGAACGCCGCGATCGTGTCCTCGACGAAGCCGGACTCGTTCAAGGTGTCGGTGTGGATCATCACCTGCACATCGAACCGATCCGCCACCGATAGGCAGGTGTCGATCGCAGCCGGCGTGGTGCCCCAATCCTCGTGCAGCTTCAGGCACGAAGCGCCGGCGCGGACCATTTCCTCCAGGGCGTCGGGGCGGGATGCGTTGCCCTTGCCGGCGAATGCGAGGTTCACCGGCAGGCCCTCGGCGGCCTGCAGCATGCGCGCCAGATGCCACGGCCCGGGTGTGCAGGTGGTCGCCGCGGTGCCCGTCGCCGGCCCGGTGCCGCCACCCACCATCGTGGTGATGCCGGATGCGATCGCGTCATCCACCTGTTGCGGACAGATGAAATGAATATGCGAGTCGATGCCGCCCGCGGTCAGGATCTTGCCCTCCCCGGCGATCACCTCGGTGCCCGGGCCGACAATGATGTCCACGTTGGGCTGCACGTCGGGATTGCCAGCCTTGCCGATCCGGGCGATCCGCCCATTGGTGATCCCGACATCGGCTTTGACGATGCCCCAATGATCGATGATCAGCGCGTTGGTGATCACCGTATCGACCGCGCCCTGCGCCTGGGATGCCTGGGACTGCCCCATGCCGTCGCGGATGACCTTGCCGCCGCCGAACTTCACCTCCTCCCCATACGTGGTTAGGTCCTTTTCGACCTGCACGATCAAATCGGTATCGGCGAGGCGAACACGGTCCCCGGTGGTGGGGCCGAACATGTCGGCATAGGCCTGGCGGGTGATACGGGCCATCAGTCCAGCCCTCCCATCACATCACCACGGAAGCCGAATACGGCGCGCGCGCCGCGATACGGGATCAACGTCACCTCCCGCGTCTGCCCCGGTTCGAACCGCACCGCTGTTCCGGCGGCGATATCCAGGCGCCGGCCCCTGGCGACGGCGCGATCGAAGGACAGCGCGCGATTCGCCTCGGCGAAATGATAGTGGCTGCCGACCTGGATCGGCCGGTCACCGGTGTTCGCCACTGTCAGGACGGTGCGCGCCAGGCCGGCATTCAGCTCGATGTCGCCTGGGTCGGATAGGATTTCACCCGGGATCATGGACGGTCCTGTCAGCAATCGGAGGAAGCAGTAACAATAAAATCGTCAGCTCACCAGTCGCCAGCACAAGAAAGCGGCGACCGGCGCAGTACAGGCGGTCGTTTATCGGATCGGCTCATGCACGGTCACCAGCTTGGTTCCATCCGGGAACGTTGCCTCGACCTGAACATCATGAATCATCTCCGCGATGCCCGGCATCACCTGGTCACGGGTCAACACCTGCGCCCCGGCCTCCATCAGGTCGGCGACGCTGCGGCCATCCCGCGCGCCTTCCACCACGAAGTCGGTGATCAGGGCCACCGCTTCGGGATGATTGAGCTTGACGCCACGCTCCAGCCGGCGCCGAGCGACCATTGCGGCCATGCTGATCAGCAGCTTGTCTTTTTCCCGCGGCGTCAGGTTCATCGCAACGATCCTCTCAACACATCCAGACCCGGGGCAGCGGTCGTTGATCTCTCAAAGCCGACAGCACGACCATGATCACGCGACGCAGGGACGCGCCGTCGGCACCGACGATACGCGCAATCAACATCCCGTTCCAGGCACTGGCCGCGGCATCCGTGTCAGCAGCCGCTTCCAATGCCGAACGCACCGCCTCCAACCGACCCTCGACGTCCGTCGCCACATACACCACCGTCGCCACGGCCCTGCCCCCGCCGGCAACCGCCGCCCGGTGCAAGATCGCATCGGCCGGTCCGTCCAGGCGCATGGCGTCATGCAGCAG
>DAICYU010000367.1 GCA_027311485.1 Acetobacteraceae bacterium | reverse complement strand
CCGAGGACGGATGGTCCGTGCATATCATCGACCAGACGAAACTGCCCTGGTCGTTCGAGGTTCTGCGTCTCGCCACGCGCGACGACGGTGCCCACGCGATCCGGGCAATGCAGGCCCGCGGCGCCCCGCTGATCGGCGCCGTCGCCGCCTATGCGCTGTGCCTGGCGTTGCGGGCCGACAGCTCGACCGAGGCGATGGAGCGGGATGCCACGCTGCTGAACGCCACCCGGCCCACGGCGGTGAACCTGCGCTGGGCGCTGGACCGGATGCTGACCCGCCTGCGCAACACGCCGCGCGCCGAACGCGTCGCCGTCGCTTATGCCGAGGCCGCGCTGATCGCCGAGGAAGACGTCCGCCAGAACGAGGCCATCGGCCGTCATGGCCTGCCGCTGATCGAGGGCGTCGCCAAGCGCCACGGCGGACCGGTGAACGTGCTGACCCATTGCAACGCCGGCTGGCTGGCCACGGTGGACTGGGGCACCGCGCTGGCGCCGATCTATGCCGCCCATAATGCCGGGATCGACCTGCATGTGTGGGTCGATGAAACCCGCCCGCGCAACCAGGGGGCCGCGCTGACGGCCTGGGAACTGGGCAAGCACGGCGTGCCGCACACGGTCATCGCCGACAATGCCGGCGGCCACTACATGCAGCACGGCAAGGTTGACCTGGTGATCGTCGGCGCCGACCGCGTCTCCCGCACCGGCGACGCGGCCAACAAGATCGGCACCTACCTCAAGGCGCTGGCGGCGCGGGACAACAACGTGCCGTTCTGGGTGGCGCTGCCATCCTCCACCATCGACTGGGCGCTGTCGGACGGTGTCGCCGATATCCCCATCGAGGAACGCGCCGCCGCCGAGGTCACCGAGATGACCGGCAAGCTGCCGGATGGGTCCATCGGGACGATGCGCATCGTGTCCGAAGGCAGCGCCGCCGCCAACCCGGCGTTCGACGTCACGCCTGCTCGGCTTGTCACCGGCCTGATCACCGAGCGTGGGCGTTGTCCCGCGTCCGCAGACGGGTTGCTGCACCTGTTCCCGGAGCAGCGTTGAGATCGGGACAGCCGAACCGCCGTGGTTGGTAATTTCATTGACGCGGCGTTCCGGTTCTGATCTTATCGGCGAGCAGTGGCGGCGTGGCCTGTACTTCGCAACCCGAGCCTTTGCACTGTTCTTCTCTGTAATCTTCGGCTCGCAGCCTGCGTCATGCATCGCAATCTTACATCGACATGACCGGATGCGCGCCGTCGGAACCTGTTCAGCAGTGCCTCGGTGCCCATGCAGCCCGACCATGCAGTGCCATGTTCGCCGTATCAGTCGCATGCAAAATCCGCTAAGCGGCGGAGATGCGCTGGCTGGCACCCGTTTTGTTCCTTCTGCTCGCCGGCTGTGTAGGAAAGCCGATGTCCGACGCCCACGTGCCGCCATTCGCGAAAGTTCCGTATCAGCCTTTCTCGCGTCAGGCGGTCGTCGCCATCGCGCTGCGCGAATGGCGCCTGTTCGGCCGCAACATCGCTGACCCGGAAGCGGACGCGACCCGCACTGTAAAGCCCGAACGTGAGCAAGGCCTCTGGCAGCGCGTCGGCGAATACTGGTGGCTCGGCCTGAACGCCGGATCGACCGAAAGCGCCTGGACTGGCAAGCATGACGGGCAGGGACGAATCTTCCCACGTGATGAGGACGGCGAATACGCCTGGTCGGCGGCGTTCATCTCCTACGTCATGCGGATCGCCGGCGCCGGAGACCGGTTTCCCTACTCGGCAGACCATGCCGACTACATTAATGCCGCCAAGCGCATGAAACTGGGGCAGCCGGGCAAGTGGCTGGTCGTGGCCGAACGGGTGCAGGACTACGCCCCGCGTCTGGGTGATTTGGTGTGCTTCGGTCGCGGCACGGCCCGCGGCCTGCGTTACGATGATCTGCCGACCCCCGGGCTGTTCACCTCCCATTGCGATATCGTCGTCAACACGGACATGCCGGGACAGATTGCCGTCATCGGCGGCAATGTGGAGGACTCGGTCACAATGAACTACGTCCCCGTCACCGACGACGGCAGGCTGGCGACGCCCGATGGCATCGTGCTGGACACCCGTTTCCCCTGGATGACGGTGCTGCGTCTGCTGGTGGATGCGGACGGCGCGGTCTCCTAGTTACACCGCATGGAGCGGCAGTCCAGCCGGCCGATGAGTGGGATCGTTGATCGAGACGACACTGATGCGCGTTGCGGTTTTTTCGACCACGAAGCCATACGCTGCCGCATCATGTAAACGAAGCGTATCAATGACCGATTTGCCCGAGAAAATCGACAGTAGGTCATTCTTGAACGTGTAGCTGTCAGCGGTCGCCAATTCCACCAGATCGATGGTGCCCTGAACAAGGGTGACGCTGCCGTGGAAGGCCGTTGGCTTGTCCAGTTTCAGGAGAAGGCCGGTATTGTTGCTGTGGGCGGCATCAGACATATAGATAGTCTGACCAGGACCAACCGCCCCGGAAAATTCCAGTGTCGCTGGATGTCCGCCATAGCTGGCCTTTAAACCCATTCCGAAAGAGCCAATTCCGATTACATCTGCATTGATTGTGGTATGGCCCGAATCGATCTCACTGGCATGATTGTCAAACGATGCATGCCTTGCACCATTAACTGCAATATCCCCGCCGTAGTCATGATTGCCAAGTGCATGAACATAGATATCACCGTTCCATGTGGCATTTGGTAAAAGGTTGATCGTTCCTCCACTGCCAGCACCCACGCTATAATGAAACGTGTCATGGTGCTTGATATTTATGACGGGATTGATGGAGCCAAAGTAAACGGCATCAGCAACCAGATTCAACGTCGAGTCCGACAGGTTGAAGGTAACGCTGGCGCCAGCCCCGTATGGGTCGAGCCCTTCGTTAAGAACCGCATCCTTTGTCAGGTTCAATGTGATCGGACCGCGATATGGAAACGGGCCACCGAGGCTCAGTGACAAATAATCGCCGGCAAGATCGCTGCCAGCGATGTTCATGGTTCCAGCTGCAATGGTCAGACTGTCGCCCGGTTGTGGCGCCCCGGTTGGTGACCAGTCTTTTGGGTTCGATGCTTTATTATTGCCGCCGCCAATCCAATTTAAGTGCGCCATCAAAACCCCCGCCCTTTTCACCCTGACCTGAACACCGTCAAGGCTGAGTGCAATCAATCGGGATAAACGCCGCCATCATGTTATTGACGAATTCAGCAATAACCATTGGCTTTTTAGCGCGGAGCTTGCCGTTACAGAACGCAATTCGCGCCTCATCATGATCACCGCTGCGTTATTGGGCAGCGGTTTCCGAAGGCGAAACACGTCGGACTGCGGATTCGATCCGCGGATTGATCCTGCCATAATAGCGGGGAACGACAGGTTTGCCGTGCCGGGCATAACTGCGCCGGACGGCTCAACCCGGGCCGCACGCGGCTGGGGAAAGTGGTAATAAAGAAACGTAACGTCGTTACCGGCTCAGCTCCCGCGTCATTTCATCGATGCCGTTCACTGTCAGTGAATACATCCTGCCTTCCATCAAGTCGTTAACCATTCCAATCGACCGAACATGTCCCCAGCTTTGCTTCGGCGTCGGATTCAGCCACGCCGCATGGCGGTAATGCCCGGTCAGCCGTTCCAGCCAGGCCACCCCCGCTTCGTCATTGTAGTGCTCGACCGATCCGCCTTGCATGGTGATTTCGTAAGGGCTCATGGCCGCATCGCCGACGATGATCAGCTTGTAGTCCGGGCCATAGGTGCGCAGCACCTGCCAGGTCGGGATCGATGCCTCATGCCGCCGGCGGTTGTTCTTCCACACCCGCTCATACGGGAAGTTATGGAAGTAATAATACTCCAGATGCTTGAATTCCGACCGCGCGGCCGAGAACAGTTCTTCCGTCAGCCGCACATGGTCGTCCATCGAGCCGCCAACGTCCAGGAACAGCAGCACCTTCACCGTGTTGTGCCGCTCCGGCACCAGCTTCAGGTCAAGCGTTCCAGCGTTGTTCGCCGTGGAGCGTATGGTGCCATCCAGGTCAAGCTCGGTTGCCGCACCCTGGCGTGCGAACCGGCGCAGCCGCCGCAGCGCCAGCTTCATGCCGCGCGTGCCGAGTTCGACGGTATCGTCCAGGTCCTTGTAGTCACGCTTGTCCCAGACCTTCACCGCCCTGCGATGGCGGGATTCCTCCTGCCCGATGCGCACGCCTTCCGGGTTGTAGCCATAGGCGCCGAACGGCGAGGTGCCGGCGGTGCCGATCCATTTGGAGCCACCCTGGTGTCGCCCCTTCTGCTCCTCCAGCAATTCCTTCAGCCGCTGCATGATCGCGTCGAAGCCGCCCAGAGCCTCGATCTTTGCCATTTCTTCCGGCGTCAGCATCTTCTCGGCCAGCTTGCGCAGCCATTCCTCGGGCAGGTCCTCAACCTTGATGCCCTGCGGCGCTTCCAACCCCTTGAAGCACCAGGCGAACACCCGGTCGAACTTGTCCAGGTGCCGCTCGTCCTTCACCAGCGTGGCGCGCGCCAAATAGTAGAAATCCTCGACGCTGTAGTCCGCCACACCTTCCTTCATCGCCGCCATCAGCGTCAGGTATTCGGTGATGGAGGCCGGCAGGCCTGCGGAGCGCAGGCCAAGGATCAGGTGCGAGAACATCAGCCGTTCCGGCGCGCCAGGAAGGCCAGCCGCTCGAACAGGTGCACGTCCTGCTCATTCTTCAGCAGCGCCCCGTACAGCGGCGGAATGACCACCTGCTTTTCGTTGCTGCGCAAAGTCTCGACCGGCAGGTCTTCCACCATCAGCAGCTTCAGCCAGTCCAGCAGCTCCGATGTCGCGGGCTTCTTCTTCAGGCCCGGCACGTCCCGCACCTGGAAGAAGACATTCAGTGCTTCCCGCGC
>DAICYU010000366.1 GCA_027311485.1 Acetobacteraceae bacterium | reverse complement strand
CAGGATTTCCGTCGTTGGCTGGGTGCAGAAGGTCTCCAACCTGATTCTCAACATCAACGTCGCGGCACGCAGCGTAACAACCGGGAAAGTGATCGAGGAGGGCAGCGTGGACATCCGCGGCAACACGGATGAATCCTGGTCCCGAGGGTTGTCCTATCTCATGCGCAACAGATTGCATCCGTCGAACTGGAAATAGGGGACACCGCCGATGAACCTGATCGACCTGATCCTGCTCGCGTGCACGATCGCCGCGCCAAGCTCATGCCATGAGTATCACATGCTGCTGCAGTCCTCAGGCTCATTGCAGAGCTGCATGGTCCAGGCGCCGCCGTATCTCGCGCGGTGGGTCGGTGAGCATCCGGCGTACGTCATCAAACGCTGGCGCTGCGCCTGGCCGGAGCAGGAAGACGGGAAGATATGAACAACCCGTGCGGCATTGACAGGCTGCGCGTGTCTATTCGAACGTGCGTCGCAGCCGCGAAGAGGCGTGCAAGGGAGGTTCTGTGATACGTTCTAGTTTATTCGCAGCCGCGATTCTGCTTGGTTTCGTTACGACTGCCAACGCCCAGAATGCTGCCGCCGGCGAGAAAGACGCCGCTGTCTGCCGTGCCTGCCACCAGATCGGTCCGGGTGCGAAGAATGCAGTCGGGCCCGTGCTGAACGGCGTGGTCGGTCGAAAGGCAGGAACCTATCCGGGCTATGAATACTCGGAAGCCAACAAAAGCTCCGGCATTACGTGGACTCCGGAGGAATTGAACAAGTATCTGGCAAATCCGCAAAAGGTTGTGCCGCATACGAAGATGGTGTTCCCAGGGCTGAAGAACGAGCAACAGCGGAAAGACGTCATCGCCTATCTTTCACAGTTCAATGAGGATGGATCGAAGAAGCAATGATGTAACCGGCCGCCGGCGTGCCGGCGGCCTGACAGGAGAGACGCGTATGCAAACCCGCGCTGCAGTTGCCCGCCAGGCTGGTCAGCCCCTCAGCCTGGAAACCGTGGAGCTGGAAGGCCCGCGTGCCGGAGAGGTGCTGGTCGAGATCAAGGCGACAGGCATCTGCCATACTGATGAATTCACGCTTTCGGGCGCCGATCCTGAAGGGATCTTTCCTTCGATCCTGGGCCATGAAGGGGCGGGCATCGTGGTCGATATCGGGGCCGGCGTGACGACCCTGAAAAAGGGCGACCACGTTATCCCGCTGTACACGCCGGAGTGCCGGCAGTGCGAATACTGCCTGTCGCGCAAGACCAACCTGTGCGTGGCCATCCGGTCCACGCAGGGCAAGGGATTGATGCCTGACGGTACCAGCCGCTTCTCCTCAGGCGGGGAGCCGATCATGCATTATATGGGCACCTCGACGTTTTCGAACTTCACGGTGCTGCCGGAAATTGCCCTTGCGAAGATCCGGGAGGACGCCCCGTTCGAGAAGGTTTGCTACATCGGCTGCGGCGTCACCACAGGCGTTGGTGCGGTGATCAACACCGCCAAGGTGGAACCCGGATCCCGCGTTGTCGTCTTCGGGCTTGGCGGCATCGGCCTGAATGTCATCCAGGGTGCCAGGCTTGTCGGCGCCGAGATGATCGTCGGCGTCGACCTCAATCCACGTCGACGGGAAATGGCCGAGAAATTCGGCATGACCCACTTCGTGAACCCGAGCGAGGTTCAGGGCGATCTGGTTCCCTATCTGGTGGACCTGACCAAAGGTGGCGCCGACTACAGCTTCGAGTGCATCGGAAATACCAAAGTGATGCGGCAGGCGCTGGAATGCGCGCATCGCGGCTGGGGCAAGTCGGTGATCATCGGGGTGGCCGGCAGCGGGCAGGAAATCTCGACGCGGCCGTTCCAGCTTGTCACCGGCCGGGTGTGGATGGGCACCGCGTTCGGTGGCGCCAGGGGGCGCACCGACGTGCCGCGGATCGTTGACTGGTATATGGACGGCAAGATCAACATCGACGATCTGATCACGCATGTGCTGCCGTTCGAGCAGATCAACGAAGGCTTCGACCTGATGCGGCGCGGGGGGTCGATCCGGTCGGTCGTCACGTTCTGAGCCGGCGGGCGCGGCCCACCACGGCAGGGCTGCGTAAGGTCACCGATCCTGGCAGCGAGGCGAACCCGCAACGGGGCCGTCTCGCTGCGTGGGTGACCCGAATGGGCCGGCATCGTTGTGCAGACAACCGCAATGGTGCAACCGTGCCGCGCGGGAAAGTCGCGTGGCACACGTCTCATGCCGGCGGCATCGTCCCGTTGGGGACCGGCTGCGCGGGAATTAGGCGTGGTGCAGCCCTGCTGCGCAGGACATGAGACGTTGCGCCGACTGTCGCGACCCCATATGCACTTGTGTTATACCGCTACCAGCCGACCGGCGGACGGGCCGTTTCCCCGTCATGCGCCGGCTGGATCGCCTTGATTCTGCGTGCGGCCGCCCCACCGGTCCCCCGCGCGCATGCCGCCCGGCGCATGTGCCGGCCGGTATTACCGTGGAAAGAGAATGCCCTGAATGGATGATCCGATCCAACTGACCCGCCTGCCCTCCGGCCTGACCGTGGTGACCGAACGCATGGACCGTGTCGAGACCGTCTCGATCGGCGCCTATGTCGCGACCGGGTCGCGCCACGAAACCAAGGAAGAAAACGGCGTTTCCCACTTCCTGGAGCATATGGCCTTCAAAGGCACGGAATCCCGCAGCGCCGCCGCCATCGCCGAGGAGATCGAGGCGGTGGGCGGCCATATCAACGCCTACACGGCGCGGGAGCAGACTGCCTATTACGTCAAGCTGCTGAAGGAGGACACCGCGCTGGGCGTCGATATCATCGGCGATATCCTGACCCACTCGGTCTTCGAGCCGGAGGAACTGGAGCGCGAGCGCAGCGTCATCCTGCAGGAGATCGGGCAGGCGAACGACACGCCTGACGACATCATCTTCGACCATTTCCAAAGCACAGCCTATCCGGACCAGTCGCTGGGCCGAGCGGTGCTGGGGTCGGTGGATACGATCCGGAACATGTCGCGTTCGGTGCTGACCGGGTACATGGGCCGCAACTACACGAACGGGAACGTCGTGGTCGCCGCCACCGGCAAGTTGCGGCACGAGGAGATCCTGGACCTGGTGCAGAAGCACTTCGCCGACCTGCCGGACAGCACGCCGCCGAAATTCGGCAACGCGACCTATGGCGGTGGTGAAGTGCGGGAGGAGCGGGACCTCGACCAGGTGCATATCGTCCTGGGGTTCCCGTCCGTCGGGTATGCCGATCGGGACTATTATTCCACGCTGCTGCTGTCCACGCTGCTGGGTGGCGGGATGTCGTCCCGCCTGTTCCAGGAAATCCGTGAAAAGCGCGGCCTGGTCTATTCGATCTACTCCTTCACCGCGCCGTTCAAGGATGGCGGGCTGTTCGGCATCTATGCCGGCACCGGTGAGAGCGAGGCAGCTGAGCTGATGCCGGTGATGCTGACCGAACTCGGCAAGGTGCAGGAATCGATCACCGACGCGGAGCTGAGCCGCGCCCGGGCGCAGTTGAAAGCGAGCCTGCTGATGTCGCAGGAAAGCACCGGCAGCCGGTGTGAGCAGTTGTCGCGGCAGATTCACACCTTCGGCCGGGTGATCTCGACCGAGGAGACGCTGGCGAAGATCAACGCGGTAACCGCGGCCGATATCCGCCGCTCCGCCGGGCGGCATTTCCGCGCGCACCCGACCCTGGCGACGGTCGGCCCGTCCAGCCATGTGCCGGCTTTGGCCGAGATCGCGGTGACGCTGGGAACGTAGTCGCCGGGTACGCCGTGACGCAGGGCCGGTAAGGCCCCATGTGGGGTCCTATGAAAATGTGGGACGCCACATGCGTATGGCCCCGTCGCCTGGGGCCGTGACCCGCGTCCACGGTGCGGCTCGGTCAGGCCGACGCGAACAGCGCCTCGATATCGGCTTCCGTCAGGCCAAGCGCGCCGCCGTGATCGGCGTCCATCACGCTGGATACGATGGCGCGCTTCTTGTCCTTCAGGACCTCCATTTTCTCCTCGATCGTGCCCAGCGTCACCAGGCGGTGCACGAACACCTTCTTGGTCTGGCCAATGCGGTAGGCCCGGTCGGTGGCCTGATCCTCGACCGCCGGGTTCCACCAGGGATCGTAATGGATCACCGTATCGGCCGCGGTCAGGTTCAGCCCGACGCCGCCGGCCTTCAGGCTGATCAGGAACAGCGGCACCTTGCCGGCCTGGAACTTCTTCACCGGCGTCGCGCGGTCCCTGGTGTCGCCGGTCAGCTTGACGTAGTCGATCCCATCCTCGGTCAGCCGGTCCTCGATCAAGGCCAGCATCTCGGTGAACTGGCTGAACAGCAGCACGCGCCGGTCTTCCTCCAGCATCACCGTCAGCATTTCCATCAGCCGGTCCAGCTTGGCGGAACCGGCCTTTGACTTCGCCACCGTCTTCAGCTTCAGCAGCCGCGGGTCGCAGCAGGCCTGACGCATCTTCAGCAGCGCATCCAGGATGATGATCCCCGACTTCGCCAGGCCTTTCTGCGCGATCGCCGCCTGCACCTTGGCGTGCATCGACAGCCGGATCGCCTCGTAGATCGAGCGTTGATTGGCTTCCATTTCCACCGATTCGACGATCTCTGTCTTCGGCGGCAGTTCGGTGACCACTTCCTCCTTGGTCCGGCGCAGCATGAACGGGCGGATGCGCCGGGTCAGCATCGCCTGTCGCTCCGCGTCGCCGTTCTTTTCGATCGGCGTGCGAAAACGGGCTTTGAATGACGCCTGGGTGCCCAGGAACCCGGGGGCCAGGAAGTCGAACAGCGACCACAGCTCACCCAGGTGGTTCTGCAATGGCGTGCCGGACAGGCACAGGCGCTGCCGAGCCTTGAGGCGCAGGGCCTGGCGGGTGGTTTCTGCCTGCGGGTTCTTG